>DATGLP010000023.1 GCA_035294085.1 Acidimicrobiales bacterium
GCGGGGAATTCCGATGGCCGCGCGCGGGGAATTCACATGGCCGTCCGCGGGAAGCGAGGTGGCCGCGCGCGGGGAATTCTCGTGGCCACGCGCGGGGAGAAGTCATGGCCGCCTGTGGGGAGATCCTCGTGACCGTTGACATCCGGAAAGGCGAGCAGTCGGCGGCGGACGGCCGTTGCGACGACCGGACCGGCCATCCTCATCCCGAGGGCAGCAAGCCAGCGCACCAGGTTGTGGGCGATGCTCGCGAGCACGGCCCGCGCGCCGTTCGCCCCCCTTTCCGCGGATGGTCAGCGGCCCAGGGACCTATCGGGACGGTGGAATCAGGCCAAGTGGGCCATCGGCACTCGCATCAGAACCTGCCCGCTCTGCGCCTGCCGCTCGTGTCGCTGTGCAGTGCTTCGAGCACTCGGGGTCAGCGCGGGTCGGTTGTGTAGGCGACGGACCGATGACGGACAGCGAAGACACGGACGACGCGTCGGTCATCGTCGAGGTGGTAGATGATCCGGTAGGTACCGACCCGAAGCGATCGCAGCCCCCGAAGACGCCCTCGAAGGATGTGACCTGCGTCGGGATCGCGTTCCAGAAGGCCAAGGGCCTCGACGACGGCGTCGGACACCGGCCAGTCGAGATCGACAATCTCTCTGCGAGCCCGTCGGACGAGCTCAACCCGGCTCACCTATCGACGTCGATGGCCGAGCTCCCGGCGCAGCTCGTCGAGCGTCACGGTCTCCCCACGCTCGGCCTCGCGGCGCCCTTCCTCGATCGCGGCAAGCGTGTCCGGGTCGGACAGGATCTCAGCGGTTTCCTCCAAGGCTTCGTACTCGTCGACCGGAACGAGCACGGCAGCGGGACGACCACGTCGGGTGATGACCACGTGCTCCCGGAGGTCGGCGACCTGGTCTATGACCTGGCTGAGCTCGCTACGAAGCTCCCGGACTGGGACCGTCTTGCTCACGACGAAAGTGTACCCTGTCGCGTACACAGTCGCGCCGTCGCTGCTGGTACACGCTCCTCAGCCGCACCCCGCTCGCCCTGGTCTGGTCGCCGCCTGCGCCTGCGTGGTCGTGAACTTCGGGCGTCGTTCGGGCGTCGTCGACGCCTTCGAGATCCACGCACTCGGGAAGGCTCGCCGCGCCAGTCCACCGCGGCCGACACCGCGAAAGCGTCGCCGCCGGACCCTTGCCGACCTCGCCAGGGTGACCGCCGACCCACCGCCGTCGTGGCGCCCCTGCTCGGAGCTCACCTGCTCCGCCTGGGACGCGCTGCGCCCCGGAACGGGCCCGGAACGCGACGAACGGCGGGCCGCGGGGTCGTCCGCTCGGTGAGTCACACCCAAACGTGAGATGGTGGACGTCCAGCTTGACGACCTCATGGTGGGCCGCGGTCGCTCTTTTTCGAACGTCCCTGACGTGCGGAAACGACTAGAGGTGTTCGAATCGTGCCGACGGCCGTCGGTGGACGCCGGGGGACTTTGGGCGGTGGCTATCGCTTCTCGGACGGCGAAGCCGGCCGAACAGGCGGCTTCTGGCCCTTCTCGATGTAGCCGATGAGATCCTTGTTCGGCCGGAAAGGAGGTGGCTCAGGCCGGCTCTTCACCGGCAGCGAGGCTGGCGCGCTCTGAGGCGCCTTCTCCTCAGCCATGCAACCGACCTCCCATCGCCGTCAGTCTACCGGTGACGACCAGGGCAGCAGCGGTGGCCAGGCAGCCGACGGCCGCCCGAACTCGCCATCCCTTCTGCCTCACGAGCGTCGCGGCCTCCTTCACCATCTCGATCTGGGTGTCCAGCAACTCCAGGCGCGTCTCCGCCTCAGACGCGGTGAGGTTGGCCTGCCGGAGTCGCTCGACCTCCAGCACGGGATAGCGACGCGGGAGGAACGCCCACGCCGCGAGGACAGCGGCGACAACGGCGACGGCGAGTCCAACCTCGAAGACCACCTTGCCCGCCACGGCAACCTGCGCCGTAGCACCGAGACCAACCAGCACACCAGCGAACCCCAGGACGACGCCAGCCTTGCCATCGAGACTCTCGGCGTGCGCGTTCATCGTCTCTCGCTCTGCAGCAACCTGCGCGAGAACGATGACCAGCGAGGGGAGCTGCTGATCGTCGTCCACCCCGACGAGGGTACGAGGTCGCTGTATCAGCCCTGGAGGGACGCCAGGAAGTCCAGTGTCGATCTGCCTGGGAATTTCGAATCCGCTACGGCTGACCGAACACGCACGGCGATGACCAGCGGAAAGACGTGCGGATTCGTTGGTCTGGTGGGCGCTAGAGGACTCGAACCTCTGACCTGCTCGTTGTAAGCGAGCTGCTCTGACCACCTGAGCTAAGCGCCCGCTGGGGCGTGAGCCGCTCATCTTCGCACCGGGCGGGCGGCTCCCCCTGCCTGGCTAGGGACTCTCCGAGCCAGGCGGTGCGAAGGCGTAGACCTTCACTGCCGTGCCGCACGGCGCGAGGGACAGCGGAGCTGAGAGCGCCTCGCTGCTCCCCGGCGGCGTGACCGCCACCGAGGCGACGGTTGCACACCCTGCGCCGTTGACCGGCACATCCGGCGCGACGAGGAGGAACTCCGCGCGACCGTTCGGCGCGAGCGTCACGAGCTGCGGCGGCGGCCCCGCGTCCTCCGTGCCGATCGGCAGCTTTGGACCCGCGCCGGCACCCGAGGCGCCTGAGGGTCCGAAGAGCGCGACCGACGGGTAGCCGTCGAGCGAGCAGGTCGTCGGGCCCTCGTTCGTCACGTCGAGGCGCACGTAGACGGTTCCCGCCGCCGCGCCGCCGGGCGCCACGGTGAGCGCGAGCACCCCCGTCGAGCACGATGGGTGGCTCGCGACGGTGGAGCCGGTCGATGAGGTGGGAGGCTGCGTCGACGGGGGCGGCTGCGTCGGCCGGGAGCTGGACGGTGACGACGATCGAGCACCGGAACATGCCGCGAGCGCCACTCCGCTCGCGGCGAGCGCCGCGAGAAGGACGAGCGCCCCCCGCGGACGGAACCCACGCGCCGCGACCATCCACCCCTCCTACGGGAACAGCCCGCGCAGGCGCGTCGCTTCCGCGACGCGCTCCAAGCCGAGAGCCACGGCCGCTCGGCGCAGGGACACCTTCAGGGCTTCCGCCTTCTCCTGGGTGGCGCGGAAGGCCTGCTCCATCGTCGCGTGCAGGCGCGCCGAGATCACGCCTGGCTCCCACGGGTAGCCGGCGCGATCCTGGGCCCACTCGAAGTACGAGACGACGACGCCACCTGCGTTGGCGAGCACGTCGGGGACGACGACGATTCCGCGGCGTTCGAGCACAGCATCTGCCGCTGGCGTCGTCGGGCCGTTCGCCGCCTCCACGACCACGCGCGCGCCGAGGCGCTCGGCGACCTCGGCGTTGATCACGCCGCCGAGCGCGGCCGGCACGACGAGCTCGCACTCGAGGTCGAAGATCTCGTCCCGGCCGAGCGGGTCGGCCTTCGGAAACCCGACGACGGTGCCGGTCCGGGCGACGTGCTCGGACAGTCCGGCCGGGTCGATGCCGGCGGGGTTGTACACCGCCCCGGCGACGTCGGCCACCGCGACGACACGCATCCCGAGCGAGGCGAGCAGGTAGGCGAGCGGCGCGCCGACCTTGCCGTAGCCCTGGAGGACGCAGCGAGCGCCCGCCAGCTTGAGGCCCAGCGCGTCGAACAGCGCCCGCGTGCAGATCGTCACGCCCTGCGATGTCGCCCCGGCACGCCCGTGGCTCCCCCCGATCGCGATCGGCTTGCCGGTGACGACGCCCGGCTGCGCCCGTCCGGACAGGACCGAGATCGTGTCCATCACCCACGACATCACCCGCTCGTCGGTGTTGACGTCCGGGGCGGGGACATCTCGGTCGGGGCCGAGGAGCGAGACGATGTCGAAGGTGTAGCGCCGGGTCAGGCGCTCGAGCTCGCCGAGCGAGAGCGACGACGGGTCGAACGCCACGCCGCCCTTGGCACCCCCGAAGGGGATGTCGACGACGGCGCACTTGATCGTCATCTCCGCCGCGAGCGCGCTGATCTCGTGGGCAGTGACCGAGGGATGGAAGCGGATCCCGCCCTTGCCAGGCCCCCGGGCCGTGTTGTGGTGCACGCGCCAACCGGTGAAGACGTCGATCCGGCCGTCGTCGCGGCGGACTGGCACGGCGACCTCGAGGACCTTCTCAGGGGTCGTGAGCAGGCGCGTCATGGACTCGTCGAGCCCGACGAGCGAAGCCCCGTCCGCGATCCGCTCGCAGACGGCGACCCACGCGTCGTAGCCGTCGGACGCCGGCGGCGGCCCCTCCTCGCTCGTCGGCACGCCCGAATGCTACTGCTCGCCTCGAGGGCTCAGGTGGGGCTGCTCGTGACCACGCGCTCGTAGGGCCGCTGCTCGGTGAGGCGCTCCTCGGCACCGGTCGCGACGAGCGGGGAGCCGGAGAGCACGAAGAGGGCCGTGAACATGACGAACAAGGCTGCCCCCTCGAGGCCCGCGCGCGCGCCGAACGCGTGCAGGTGGTCGCCGAAGAGCCAGACCCCGATCACGATGCTCGAGAGCGGGTTGACGATGAGCAGCGCCGACTGCGACGCCGCGACCGGCCCCGCCTCGAGCGCGTGCTGGCTCAGGACGAGACCCGCGAGGCCGCTCACCGCGACCCCGTAGGCCTCGAAGTGCACGAGGAGCGTGAGGGGCCCGTGCTGCCACTGGTCCGCCGCGCTCTTCACGAACGCTGCGGTGAGCGCGAAGCAGATCCCGGCAGCGACCCCGTAGGCGGCGGCACGCCACCAGCGGGGGCCGCGTCGCGCCGCACCGGCCGCGAGGGCCACCGCACCGCCGCAGGCGAGGAGCAGGAGCGCCCAGTCGAGGTGCGAGGGGCGACCGTGCCCGCCGCGCGCCGCCGACAGAGCCAGGAAGACGCCGAGGCCAGCGGCAGTCCCGGTCGCACCGACCAGCTCGCGCCACCCGAGCGTGCGCCGGAACCAGCTGCCGAGCACGAGGACGAGGAAGACGATCTCCGTGACCATCACGGGCTGGACCGTCGAGAGGTCGCCGAGCGACAGCGCGATGGCCTGGAGGAAGAAGCTGGCGGTCGTGAGGCCGAGCCCCGCGAACCAGATCGGGCGGCGAAGCACGCTCGCCATGAGCGACCGAGTCGAGCCGGGGGCCGGCGACGCCTCCTCGACACCGATTCGTTGCAGAATCGTCGCAAGAGCATTGGCGGCCGCGGCGAGCAGCGCGAGCAGGATCGCCATCGATCCCGTTATACCGCGCCTGCCTCCGAGGCGATAGGTGCGGCCCGCCGATCCAACGGCCGCGCACCCCCGTCCTGGTCCGCTTCGAGCAGGCTGCGCCCGGTCACGCCGACCGACCACGTGCGCCGGTGCAGCGAGGTGAGCCCGAGGCGGGCCACCGCGCGCCGGTGCTCCGCCGACGGGTAGCCCTTGTTGCGCTCGAACCCGTACCCGGGGTGCCGCTCGGCTGCGGCTGCCATGAGCCGGTCGCGCGTCACCTTCGCGAGGACCGAGGCCGCGGCGACGACGAGCGAGCGTCGGTCCGCGCCGACGAGCGGGAGCGCTCCGCGCCCCGTGTAGTCGTGACAGCCGTCCACGATCAGCGCCGCCGGAACCTGCCCGAGGGAGTCGAGCGCCCGGTCGGCCGCCAGCCGCTGGGCCGCGGTGAGCCCGAGAGCGTCGCACTCCTGCGCGCTCGCGTGACCGACGGCGTAGGCGGTCAGCGCCGCTGCGAGCGGGGCGAAGAGCGCCTCGCGTGCACGCTCGGTGAGCAGCTTCGAGTCGCGCACGCCCTCCGGCAGGCACGACAGGGTCTCGAGCGTGACGACCGCCACCCCGACGCTGACCGGCCCCGCCCAGGCGCCCCGGCCCACCTCGTCGATCCCCGCGACGGTCGCGCACCCTCCGGCGAGGAGCGCCCGCTCGGTACCCGTGCCGGGCAGGCACGCGCTCGTCACTGCGCCGGCTCGACGCGGGCGATGGCCTCGGCCTCGGCCGGGTCTGGCTCGCCCTCGAGGAAGGCGTCGACGACCTCGCTGGCGAGCGCCTCGCTCGTCAGCCGGAGCGAGAGCGCGAGCACGTTGGCGTCGTTCCACCGGCGAGCGCCGAGCGCGGTCGCCGCGTCGCCGCAGAGCGCGGCACGCGCCCCGGGGACCTTGTTCGCCGCAATGGCGACGCCCGTCCCCGTGTAGCAGCACACGATGCCCCGGTCCGCGTCGCCGCGCACAACCGCCCGAGCGACGGTGCGCCCGACCTCGGGCCAGGCCGCGCCCGGGGCGAGCCGCTCGACGCTGTGGCCGGCAGCGCGGAGGTGCCGAGCGATGTGCTCGACGAGCGGGGTCTCCTCGTCGCTCCCGAGCGCGATGCGCACCGGCGCATGGTACCTAGCGCGAGAGCACGCCCTCGAACTCGGACTTGGCCGCCCGGTGCATGAGGAGGGGGAGGGAGTCCCTCGGCGAGCGGCCGCCGTGGCACACGGCGACGACCTGCTCCGCGACGGGGACCTCGACGCCGTGGCGCCGAGCGAGCTCGACGAGGGGGCGGCAGGTGCGCACCCCCTCCGCCACGGTGCGCGCGCCGGCGAGGACCTCGGCGAGGCGACGACCTTCGCCGAGTGCCACCCCGACGGCGAAGTTGCGGCTCCTCCTGCTCGTGCAGGTGGCGACGAGGTCGCCGAGCCCGGCAAGGCCGGAGAAGGTGAGCGGCTCGCCGCCCAGCGCCACGCCGAGGCGCGCCATCTCGGCGAGGGCACGGGTCACGAGCGCGCCACGGGTATTGTCCCCGAGTCCGAGGCCGACCGCCATGCCGCAGGCGATCGCCATGACGTTCTTCGCGGCGCCGGCGACCTCGCAGCCGACGACGTCGTGGTTCGTGTAGACGCGCAGGGATCTCGAGCCGAACAGTCGCTGGAGCTCGCGCGCCAGCGCTGCGTCGACCGAGGCGACGACCGACGCGGCCGGCTGGCCGGCCAGGATCTCGCCCGCGAGGTTCGGGCCGGTGAGGACCCCCACGGACCTGCCAGGCCAGCACTCGGCGACGATCTCCGTCATCCGAGCGAGCGTCGTCTCCTCGAGGCCCTTGGTAAGGCTGACGACGACGGCGCCTTCGCCGACAGCCACGGCGCCCGCCTTCAGCACCTCGCGCAGACCGTGGCTCGGGACGGCGAGCACGACGAGCGAGCGCCCCTCGAGCGCCTCCTCGAGCGAGGCCGTCGCCTCGAGCGAGCGCGAGAGCCGGTGGTCGCCGAGGTAGGCGCGATTGGTGCGCGAACGCCGCACCTCGTCGGCAACCTCCTCCGAGCGTGCCCACAGCACCGTCGGCAGACGGCGCGCGAGCAGGTCCGCGACCGTGGTTCCCCACGACCCGGCGCCGAGCACGGCGGCATTCCTCAGCTGCACCTGCGCCGACCACACGCCCGAGGGGCCGACCAGCTCGACACCGTGCCCCACGGTAGTGGGCCTGACGCCGGGACGCTCGATGCGCGGCCGCCCGTAGACTCCGGCCGTGCGTGCGCTCCTCGTGCCGGTCAAGGCCTTCTCGAGGGCCAAGGAGCGGCTCGCGGGCGTCCTCGACGACGCCGAGCGTGCGTCGCTCGCGCGCCGCCTCGCGGCTGGCGTCCTCGCGGCCAGCGGCTCGATGCCGCGCTTCGTCGTCTGCGACGACGACGACGTCGCGAGCTGGGCAACCTCGTCGGGGGCAACGGTGATCTGGACGCCCGGACTCGGCCTCTCCGGCGCGGTGCGCCACGGCGTCGAGCGACTCGCGGCGCGCGGCTTCCGCCTCGTCGTCGTGGCGCACGCCGACCTCCCCTTCGCCGCGGCGCTCGACGCCTTCGGCGAACCGGGCCTGGTGACGCTCGCGCCCGATCGCCGGCTCGACGGAACGAACGTCGCCGCCGTTCCCGCCGGCTCCGGCTTCGCCTTCGCGTACGGCCCGGGCTCGTTCCGGCGCCACCGCGCCGCGGCGCGCCGCGCCGGCCTGCCCTGCCGCCTCGTCTACGACTGGAACCTCGCGTGCGACGTCGACGTCGCCGAGGACCTCGGCCTGCTCTCGCAGGATCCACTCGTCGACGGCCCGCCCGGAGTGCCCGGACGAGGGCGCGCGGACACCGCCACGGTGAGGCGGTCGCCGTGACGACCACTGACCTCGACACGCCGGCGCGCGCCCTCGCGATCGGAGCCCATCCCGACGACATCGAGTTCGGCTGCGGCGGCACCCTCGCCAAGTGGGCCCTCCAGGGCTGCGAGATCTTCCACCTCGTCCTCACCGACGGCTCGAAGGGCAGCTGGGACGCGGCCAGCGACGCGGCCGCCCTCGTCCAGTGCCGCCACGAGGAGCAGCGCGCGGCCCAGCGCGCCCTCGGCGGGCACGGCGGCGTCACCTTCCTCGACTGGCCTGATGGCGAGCTCGAGGCGGGGCTCTACCAACGGCTCCAGGTCGCTGCCTGCATCCGACGGTGCGCACCCGACGTGGTGCTCGGGCACGACCCCTGGAAGCGCTACCGGATCCATCCGGACCACCGCAACGCGGGCTGGCTCACGACCGACGGCGTCGTCGCGGCGCGCGACCCGCTCTTCTTCCCCGAACTCGGCCTGCCGCCGCACCGACCGCGCACGATCCTGCTCTTCGAGGCGGACGACGCCGACCACCTCGAGGACATCTCCGCCACCTTCGACACCAAGCTCGCCGCGCTCTTGTGCCACCGCAGCCAGCTCCGCTCGACGATGGGCATCGACGCAGCGACGGGTTCGCCTCGCTACGAGGAACAGCTCGGCGCCTTCGAGGCGCGCCTGCGACAGGAGGCCGTCGATGCTGCCGGCACGAGCGGCATCCTGCTCGCCGAGTCCTTCAAGCGGATCGACGACCGCTGACCGTTCGCGCCGCGAGCGGCCCCGCCGCGCAGTACCACGGCACGGCGGGACCGCTCGCAGCTCGCTCAGGCGCGCCGAGCGCCGCGCTTTGCCGGTGCCTTATTCGCAGCCTGCTTGGCCGGCGTGCGCCTCGTGCCAGCGTTCCTCGCCGGGACACGCGCGGCCACGGCCTTCGGGGCCGTCCTGCGCGCGGTTGGCTTGCTCGCAGCGGTCTTGCTCCCGGCGGCCTTCGCACCCGCCTTGCGCGCCGTCGCCGACGCCTTGGTCGCAGGAGCAGCGAGCGGCTTCGGCTTGGCGAGCGTGCCTCGCGAGTTGAGGTCGGCCTTCAGCTGGACCCCAGGGGTGAACCCGATGCCCTTCGATGCCTTGATCCGCACGGGGGCGCCCGTCTGCGGGTTCCGGCCACGGCGGGCCTGGCGCTCGCGCAGCTTGAACGTCCCGAATCCGGTGATGCGCACCGGCGTGCCTGCACGTACTCCGTTGGTGATCTCGTAGACGAGGGCGTCGAGTGCCGCTGCTGCCTGCACACGGGTCAGACCCGTATCGCCGCTGATCGCCTCGACCAATTCGGTTCTGTTCACTCCTACCTCCTTGAAGATGCTGCGAAGTCCACGCAATACAAGAGGATCTACGGCGCAAATGCAAGCAATGTCGCTTCCGAGGTCTCGAGCACGCCGTGTCAGCGGGTTCGAGCGCACGCTTGCCGCAACGGAACGCGAGGAGTTCTTCCAAGGTTTTCCTCCCTCTTCACCGTCCAGCAGCTGTCGGGCGGCGGTAGGCCGAGCGGTACGGCAACGCGCGACGACAGCGGTACGGACCCGCCCGGCAGGCACCCAGATCGCAGCGCGAACGACGCCCTCGCGCTCGTCGTGGCTGCCTCGCGCGCCCATCGCGACGGCCTGTATCTCGGCGAGGGAGCGGGCGGCCCCGTCTTCGCCCCGCCCGAGCACGGCCTCCTCGTCCTCGGTCCGCCGCGCTCGGGGAAGACCGCGGCGGTCGTCGTCCCGAACGTCCTCAAGGCCGCGGGGAGCGTCCTCGCGGTCTCGACCAAGCGCGACGTCCTCGACACGACGGCGAGCGCCCGGGCGCGCCTCGGCCCCGTCCTCTGCTTCGACCCGAGCGGGACCCTCGACCCGCCGCCGCCGGTACGGCGGATCGGCTGGTCTCCGGTCGCAGCGGCCCGGCGGTGGGACCACGCGGTCCTCCTCGCGGAGTCGATGGTCGGCGCGAGCCGCCCCAGTGATCATGCAGATGCCGTGCACTGGAACGAACGGGCGGGGGCCCTGCTCGCCACGCTGCTCCACGCCGCCGCCCTCGCCGGGACGTCGATGTACGACGTCGTCGCCGCCGTGAACCGACGCCGGCCCGAGCGGTTCCTCGACGTGCTGGCGCGCCACGGCGCCGCGCTGGCGCTCGACCTGCTCACCGGGATCGTCGAGACGGACGAGCGGGAGCAGAGCGGGATCTGGTCCACGGCGTCCGGCATCCTCGCCGCCTACCGGACGCACGAGGCACTCGACGCGACGCGCCTCGAGCCCTTCGATGCGCGCCGCTTCGTCGCAGAACGGGCGACCCTCTACGTCGCCGTGTCCGGAGAGCACCAGCGGCACCTCGCTCCGCTCGTCGCGGGCATCGTCCGTGACGTCAGGAGCGCCGCCTACGCGGCGCGCGCTCGAGACGAGACGGCCCCGGTGCCACGACCGCCCGTGCTGCTCGTGCTCGACGAGCTCGCCAACATCGCGCCGCTCCACGATCTCCCGGCGCTCGTCGCGGAAGGCGCCAGCCAGGGCCTGGTCACGCTCGCCTGCCTGCAGGATCTCTCCCAGGCCCGGGGCCGCTTCGGCGCGCTCGCTGACGGCTTCCTCTCCCTGTTCGGCGCCAAGCTCGTCCTCGGTGGCATCGGCGACGTCCGGACGCTCGACACGCTCGCACGGCTCGCCGGAGAGCTCGACGTCCCGAGCGCCTCGGTCACCTTCGGCGCCGGCGGGACGTTCCTTCGCCGCCGCTCGACGACCGTCGCGCCTCGCCGAGTGCCGCGGCTGCCCGCGGACCGCATCGCGCGACCCCCTGGTCGCCACGCGACCGCGGTGCTCGGCGCGCGCCCGGCGCGCGTCGCGCTCACGCCCTGGTACGCGTCGTCCCCCTGGCGAGAGGCAGCCGGCCTGGACGGCCCGAGGCACGCGCCAGGTCGCGACGCGGGACGCGAGGGCCCCGCGACACTCCGGCGCTGAGCCCGGTCATCGCGCCAGCTGGGCCGGCACCCCGAGCTCGAGCCCGGCGTCGCGCCGGCGCGTGCGGCCGGCCGACGGCCAGGCGCGCACGTCGCGGGCGAGCACGGCCGACGCGGGGCGCGCGAGGGCGCGGGCCCGCCGCTCGGCGCCGACTCGCCGCAGCGGCGCGACCGCGAGGTGGACGCGGCGCACGCTGGGATCTTCGAGGAGCGCTCGCGGCAGCGACGTGGCACCTCCGAGCACGACGAGCTCGGTCGGCGGCCGACCGCCGAGGCGTGCAGCGTCACCGCTCACGCGCCCCGCCGCGAGGACCAGGCGGGCGTCACGGCCGTCTCGGCGCGCTGCGGCGAGGAGCTCCTGCGCCCGGGCCATGAGCCCGGCGGGTCGCTCGACGAGCTCCACCCGGTGGCATCCTTCCTCGAGCACCCCGAGCGGACCCCTCGCCCCCGCGGGCGCGCCGGTGAGGTCGAGCCGCTCGACGCGCGGCACGAGCACGACCGTCCCCGCCAGCTCTCGGGCGCGCCCGACGAGACGGTCCAGCGTCGCCGCGCCGAGCGCACCGTCCTCCACGAGCACCATCCCGCCGGCGGCGAGAGCGTCGGCGCGCGCCGGGGGCTGCGCCGCCACCCCGACGACCGCCTCGAGGTAGGCCGCTCGGGCGCCGTCTGCGGCGATCGCCGCCGCCGGTCTGCCCGCGAGCGTCGCGGCTCTCGCGAGGTCGAAGAGCACCTCGGCCGCGACGCGCTGGCCGGGGTGGTGCTCGCAGACGAGGAGCGGCTCGCTCGGTGCACCGGGCGACCGCGTCACCCCCGGAGCGGCCGCACGCGCAACGGCCACGCGGCGCTCGGCCGCGGCGAGCGCCGCAGGGACGAAGAGCGGCTCGCGTCCGCCGGCCGGCAGGCGACGGCCACGGCCGAGGCGACGGGCCACGGTGCGCGCCGCCACCAGGCGGCCCGAGGCGAGCGCCGCGTCGACGGCGGCCTCCACGACGCGCACCGGCGCGCCGCCGGGCAGCACGCCGGCGACGTGGCGGACGAGCTCGTCGCGCCGGCAAGCTCGTTCCAGCCCTTCGAGCAGGCGCAGCGCCTCGACCACCTCCCCGGGCTCGGGCGGCGTCCGCTCGCCCGGCCGACGCGCCGGGGCCAGCTCGGCGAGGCGCGTCTGCGAGAGCCCGAGGGCGCGCGCACGCCCCCACCACGCCTCGACGAGCGCCTCGTAGGGCGTCTCGAGGTCCTTCGCCGGGCGCGTCCGCAGCGCGGCGGCGCGCGCCGCGCCGACGCCGTGCCGGCCGGAGGCCGCCAGCTCCTCGAGGATGGCCTCCTGACGGCGCGAGAAGGCGAGGAGCACCGATCGCGGCACGTCGACGAGGTCCGCGAACCCTCCCCGTCGCAGCTCCCAGCGGACGTCGAGGCGGGCGGCCACCTCGAAGCGCAGCTGGGCGCGATAGAGCGCGCCGGCGGTCCGCAGCTGCGCGTACAGCGCGCGCGCGTCGAGGGCTGACGCTCGCCCCGCCGCGTCGCAGGCCACGTTCGCCACGAGGACGTGGGTGTGCAGGTGCGGGTCCGGCGCCCGGCTCGTCCGGTGGACGAAGGCGGCCGCGGCGAAGCCGTCAGCCGGCACGGCGACTCGCTCGCCGCCGACCTCCCGCCGCACGCGCGCCGCGCGCCGCTCGAGGTAGGCGAGGGTCGCGGCGACGCTCGCGTCGTGGGCCTCGCGCAGGGCGGCCGCCGTCTCGGGGGCGCCGAGGGCGAAGAGGACGCTTGCGGACTTCGGCGCGGAGAAGGTGCAGTCGAAGGCGACGATGCGGCGCCGATGGAGCGCCGTGCCACGCACCTCCCCCGTCACGGCGTCGACGCCCTCGAGGAGCGCGCCGAGCGTCGACCGGTCGACCGCGGCAGGGCCAAGGTCGCGCGCCCGCGTCCCGAGCCAGTAGCCCGCGGGCTCGAGCAGGGGGCCGGCTCCCTGCGGCGGCGCCGTCGCGAGGTAGTAGGCCTCGCCGCCGCGGGCGACCTTCGCCACGGTGAGCACCGGGCGAAGCTCGCGTCTCGATGTATCTCGTTACCTACCGTTCACGGTAGCGGGCCAGGGCGAGACGAGCGACCTCGGCCGCCGCTCCGGCGAGATCGGCGGGCTCCACGACGGCTGCCTCCGGTCCGAGCATCAGGAGGAGCCGCCCGAGGAAGTGCGCATCGCCGACGGCGACGGGCACGACGGCGCGCCCGTCCGGCGACTCGCTGACCGGTCCGGCCGCGAGCCGGTCGAGGAGGACCCGGCGCGCGCTCGGCAGGGAGATCTTCACGAGCCGGGTCGTGGCACCGCCGGCGAAGGCCCGCGCGCCCGTGAACTCCGCAGGCGGCGTCCGCGCCGGCACACGGTCGGGCACCGGCCGCACCGCCGCCACCCGCGAGACCCGGAACCGCCGCCAGTCGCCGGCCAGGCGGCAGAAGGCGTCCAGGTAGAAGTGGCCCTCTCGTGCCACGACGGCGTACGGCTCGACGACGCGCGTCGTCTCGTCGCCGCGCCTCGCACCGAGGTAGTCGATCTCGACGCAACGCCCCGCGACCGCTGCCTGCCGCAGCTCCTCGAGGTGCTCGGGGACCTCGAGCTCGACATCGAGGCGGTCCGCACCCAGGGCGGCCTCGAGCTTCGCCAGCGCGCTCGCGAGCGGTCCGTCCTGCTCCGCGCCGTGCACGGCGAGCAGCGCGCGGGCGGCCGCGGCCACGGCGAAGCCCTCGTCGGGCGTGAGCCGAGGGGGGCGGCGCAGCGCCTCGAGGCCGCGGGCCACCACCCGCGAGCCGTCGACGATGAGCTCGAGCAGCTGGTCGGGGGTGTAGGGCGGCAGGCCGCAGCACGCCGCGAGCTCGAGCTCCGCCACGAGGGTCGCCTCGTCCATGGCGAAGCGGCGGGCGAGCTGCGCGATCGACGCCTCGCCGACGCGCGCCAGGTAGGCGAGCACGGCGAGCAGCCGCCGCAGCCGCTCGCCCGCGTCCTTCGTGCCGGCGTCGCTCAGGGCGGGCCCCCTGACGCGGCCGACTCGAGGCGCTCGACGACCCGGGCCCGGAGCGCCTCGGGAGCGCACACCTCGACGGAGTCGCCCAGCCCGAGGACCCAGGCGACGAAGGCCTCCTCGTCGCCGACACGAAAGGCGAGGCGCACCGAGCCGTCGGGGTGGCGGGCCACGACGGCGTCCTCGCCGACGAGCGCCACGACGTCGCGCGCCTCGCGCACGTCGACCTCGACGACGACCTGCGACGCCCCCTCGCCATCGGAGAGCCGGAAGGGCGACAGCCGGAGCTCGGCCTCGAGGTCGAAGCCGTCCGGGCGCTCGAAGGCACCGGGCTCGCCGAGCGTCGGCTCGTCCTCGATCCGGTCCACGCGGAAGGTGCGCAGCCCCCGGCCCTCGGCCGAGGCGTCCCGGCCGATCAGGTACCAGCTGCCGGACCGGAAGGCGAGCCCGTAGCCGGCGACGGTCCGTCGCCGGCCGCGGTAGGAGAAGGAGGCGTACGCCCGCGTGCGCAGGGCCTCCTGGAGGGGACCGAGCGCCGGGAGGGACGGCAGGACGGCGATCGGAGCGAGGTCGGGCAACGGCGAGCCGAGCTTCGCCTGCACCCCGCGTCCGACACCGCCCTCGAGGCGCACGGCGGCGAGCGCGAAGGCGAGCGCCTCCTCCTCCGCCGCGTCGAGCCCGAGCTCGGGGAGGTAGTACTGCTCGGGCGGGATCCGGTAGCCGACCTGGTCGTCGGCGTCGATCCGCTCGACGACCACGGGGATGCCGTTATCCCGAAGCGTCCGCTTGTCGCGCTCGAAGGCCTGGCGCAGCGCTCCGGGCTGCGCCGGGTAGCCGGCGACCTGGTCGCCGATCTCGCGCAGCGACAGCGGACGAGGCGTCTCGAGCAGCACGAGCACGAGGTTCGTGATGCGTTCCAGCCTGCTGAGGCGCGCCACGGCAGGCCATGCTACGGGCGCGACGGCGTCGCCCGGAAGGAACGCCGGCGCGAAGGTGGCCGCCGCCGGCTGCGCGCCGCGGCTCGCGCGGACCGTCAGTGGGTCGGGAACACCCGCGTGAGGCGCCACGGGACGCGCCGGACGAGCAGGGTGACGAGGACCCGCACGTCGTGGAGCCGCACCACGACGAGGGCGTAGCGGTGCGGACCGGGACGCTCGGCGCGCGCCAGCTCCACCTCCCCCGGACGGAAGTCGTCCTGGTAGGCGACGACGCACAGCCCGACGCGAGGCGGGCCCGCGATGCTCGTACCGCGGATGGGCGGGCGCGCCTCGACGAGCAGCCGGGCGAGGTCGTGGGCGCTGAAGTAGCGGACCCCGGCGAAGCGCCCGCGGTCGTGCACCGCATCCCTGGCGACTGCGAGCGCTCGGAAGCACGGGCTCGTGCTCGTACCGAGGGTGTTGCGCGGCGAGGTGCACGCCGCGAGCGAGCAGGACGCCAGCACGACCGCGCTGGCGAGGGCGAGGCGGCGCGCCGCACGCGGCACCCCGTGCACGGCGCTCACGGCGCGATCCTCCCGCCGCGCACCGGCGTGCTCGGGGCAGCCGGAGCAGCGACGCCCCCGGCGATGCGGCGAGCCGCCGACTCGCCGCCGACCGCCGGCGGCGGCCGCTCGGCGACGAGGGCGCGCTGGGCGCGATCGTCCTGACGCCGCTGGACGAGGGCGAGGCCGAGCCAGGTGAGCCAGCCGACGGGCAGGTAGCCCCAGAAGCTGACGATCCGGTAGCACACGACCGCGGCGACCGTCGACGGCTCGGAGCCGCCGAGGGCGACGAGGGCGATGGTGAGGCTCCCCTCGACGAGGCCGAGGCCGCCGGGGGTGATCGGCAGGTTCGCCGCCAGCTGGCCGGCTCCGTAGGCGAGCAGCAGGCCCCGCCACGGCACGCCGGCCCCCACGGCGAGGAAGCTCGCGACGAGCGCGCCGCAGTCGAAGAGCCAGTTCCCAAGGGCGTAGCCGATCGTCGCCACGAGGTCGCGCCAGCCGAGCCGGACCGCGTTGAGGCGAGCGAGGACCTCGTCGACGATGTCGACCCCGCGTCGCTTCGGTCGCCCGGTGAGCCGACGGGACACCTGCAGGAGGCCCACGGCGAGGCGAGCGAGCCAGGCGCGCTGCCAGACGACGGCGTCGGCGACGACGGAGAACGCGAGCACGCCGACCACGACGCCGATGAGGTTGTAGCTCGCGCCCTCGCGCTCGGCGAGGAGCACGCCGAGGACGGCCATGAGCGCGAGGGCGAGCGCCGCGCACACGAGCGTGGCGAGCAGCGTCCAGCCGGCCAGGACGTCGTCGGCGCCGCGACGCCGGTAGCGGCGGAAGGCGTAGATGCTCGCCACGGCCGGACCGCCGGGGACGGAGTTGGCGATCGCACCGGCGGCCAGGCTCAGCGCGGTCGCGTAGCCGAGCCCGATCCCGACCCCACCCGCCGCGAGGAGCCGCCGCTGCAGCAGCCCGAAGGAGGTGAAGGAGGCGACCTCGAGCCCGATGGCGAGCAGTAGCCACCCGACGTGGAGGCGACCGAGCGCGCTCGACGCGCCGACGAGCTCGCCCTTCTGGCCGTTCAGGGCCCACAGCGCGAGCGCGGCCAGACCGAGACCGACGAGGTAGCGGCCGATACGCCAGGCCGCGAGCAGGCGGGCGGATCGCGCGCGGCCCTGCGACACGGCGCAGCGTAGCGAACCGCCGCCGCGCCGAGGTGCACCTCCCTCGCTACCATGCCTGCGCGCCGGCATCGGCGCGAGGGGGTACGACCTTGTCCAGGCGGAGGAGGGCGACGATCGCCGAGGCCGTCGCGCCAGCGATCGAGGCGCTGATCGGTCCGGACCTGCCCGTTGGGGTGCGCTTCTGGGACGGCAGCGCCCTCGGAGCCGCGGACGCCCCAGCCGCGATCGAGGTCCGCTCGCCCCTCGCCCTGCGCTACCTCCTGTGGTCGCCGGGCGAGCTCGGCCTGGCCCGCGCCTACGTCAGCGGCTCGATCGACGCCCGCGGTGACCTCTACGAGATCCTCGCGCTGCGCGACCGCGTCGCGGCGGCGCAGCGACCTCGCAGGCCGCTGCGCGCCGCCGCGGCCGCGCTGCACGCCGCGAGCCGTCTCTCTGCGCTCGGCCCGCCCCCGCCGGTCCCCCGCGAGGAGGCGCGCCTCTCGGGGCGCCGCCACTCCAAGCGGCGCGACGCCGCGGCCATCGCGCACCACTACGACATCTCGAACGACTTCTACCGCATCGTCCTCGGCGAGACGATGACCTACTCCTGCGCGTACTTCGCCCACGAGGACCTCGGCCTCGACGACGCGCAGCACGCGAAGCACGACCTCATCTGCCGCAAGCTGGGGCTGCGCCCAGGCATGCGGCTGCTCGACGTCGGCTGCGGCTGGGGCTCGATGGCGATGCACGCGGCTCGCCACTACGGCGTCGAGGCGGTTGGCATCACGATCTCGCGCGAGCAGGCAGAAGAGGCCCGCCGGCGCGTCGCGCAGGCGGGCCTCCAGGGCCGCGTCGAGATCCGCCTCCAGGACTACCGCGAGGTCTCCGACGGCCCCTACGAGGCGATCTCGTCGATCGGGATGTTCGAGCACGTGGGGCTGAAGCGGCTGAGGGAGTACTTCGACGCCCTCGCGGCGCTCCTGCCCGCGGGCGGCCGCCTGCTCAACCACGGCATCTCCCGGCCGAGCGCGACCCGACGCGCTCGCTTCGCTCGGCGCTCGTTCATCGACCGCTACGTGTTCCCCGACGGGGAGCTGCACGAGGTGGGCAGTGTCGTCTCGGTCATGCAGCGCTGCGGGCTCGAGGTGCGCGACGTCGAGTCGCTGCGCGAGCACTACGCGCGCACGCTTCGTTCCTGGGTGGCGAACCTCGAGGCGAGCTGGGATGCCGCGAGCACCCTCGTCGGCGAAGGCCGCGCCCGGGTGTGGCGTCTGTACATGGCCGCCTCGGCCCTCAACTTCGCGGCCAACCGGACGAGCGTGCACCAGGTCCTCGCCGTGCGCCCGGACGCCACCGGGCGCTCGGGGATGCCGCGGACGCGCGTCGAGCTCCTCGGCTGGGATCGGGCCGACGAGGTCGCGCCGACGACCTAGAGGACGCTCCGCCCCACGAGGCGAGAGCACCGGTGCGCACGACGACGTCCGTCAGCTCGCGGGGGGCGCCGTGCGCGCCGAGGCAGACGGCGCGGCGCCCGGCGGCGCGGGCGCGCCGGCGCGGATTGCGCCCGCCACGGCGAACCAGTCCGAGCGCAGGCCGAGGACGCCAGCGAAGCGCGACCCGGTGGTCTCGACCGTCCGGCGCGAGCCCCGCAGCACGACGCGCAGCACCCGACCCCCGAAGGCGCCTCGGCCGTTGCGTGCCGCGACGGCGATCTGCACGAGCCGACCGACGCGAAAGCGTCGGGCCACCACGCTCGCCGAGAGCACGGCGCGCCAGGTGTGGACGGGATTGCACTCGAGGGGGTCGCCGGCCACGACGCATCGGTCGCCCGCGTCCGGGACCGCTGGGAAGGCGCCTGGCGCCGTCCAGCCTCCCGAGGAGGCCGAGTAGCGGGTGGCGACGATGCGTGAGGTGCCGCGCGCCACGCGCACCTCGCCGACCGTGTCGCGCACCGCGAGGTTCGAGACGGGGCTCTCGTAGTCGGCACCGACGTAGGCCTGGCAGAACGTCGAGTCGCAGATGTCGGCGTAGCCGTTCCAGCCACCCCCCTCGGCGTACGCGAGGACGTACGAGCGCGCCGCGACCGCCTGCGCCTCGAGGGCCTGGAAGCCCCACGGCTCGCCCTGGGGCGCCCCGTCGCTCCCGCCGGCGCGCCCCCAGGCCGGCGACTCCTCGGCGGGGACCACGCCGTCGAGGTAGGACTCGAGGGGGACGACGTTGATCGTCCGCTCGTAGCCGTCGCGATCGTAGGCCTGGATGCGGCCGCGCAGCGCCTCGTCGAGGCCGTCGTGGCGGCAGAGGGTGAGCAGCTCGGCACGGGGGGCGCTCGGCGCCTCGCTCGCTGGGATGGCGACCGGGTCGACGAGCCCGGTCGCCACCGGCGCGCGCGTGCCGACGGCTCGCCGCGCTGCCGAGCAGGAGGGCCCCTCGAAGGCGCTCCAGGTCCCGTCAGGCTCGAGGCGCAGGTCGACGGCCTCCCCAGCCGGGACGCTGAGGGTGCTCGCGGGCACGAGGGGGCCGGTCGCAGACGGCGCCCCCGTCGTCGAGGAGGTGGCCGTGCTGGTCGTCGACGGCACGGTCGTGGTCGAGGACGAGCTCGTCGTCGACGAGAGGGCGGTGGTGGTCGACGGCGCGGTCGTGATCGAGGACGAGCTCGTCGTCGACGAGGGGGCGGTGGTGGTCGACGGTTGGCTCGAGCTGGCCGAGACGACCACGAAGCCCGCCGCCGAGGTGATCACCGGGTCGAAGCCGACGTTCGTCGCGAGGTCGAGGTTCTCGAGGATGAGCACGCGCAGCGAGGGGTCCGGGCTGCGGCCGAGCGCCGCCAGGGTGCTCGGTGCCGTCCCGCCGTAGAAGTGGGTGAGGATCCGCTCGTAGCTCCAGTGGTAGCGAACGGCGTAGCCGAAGTCTCCCCACTGGCCCATGCCGATGCCGGGACCCCAGCCGTGCCCCACGAGGAGCAGACGCGCGAGCGGCCTCGGCACGGCAGCGACGGGCAGAGCCGGGACGAACGAGGCGAGCAGCACCACGCCGCACAGCACCCCCATCGAGGCGCGCCGGCGCCCTCGGACCAGGATCCTCCTGTGCACGGTGCATCAGATGTTACGCCTGAGGCTGGAGTGAATCGCCATCTCGGGAGGTGACGAGCGTGACGGCCTCGGCGATCGCCGCGGCGAAGGCTGCCTCGGCCCGGTCGCGGCTGAACAGCGCCGCTCGGGCGCGTCCCCGCTGGACGAGCGCGGCCCGCAGGCCTGGATCGGTGAGGACGCGGCGGGCCGCAGCGGCGACGTGGGCCGGGTCCTTGCGCTCGAGCAGCACCCCGGCATCCCCGAGCGTGCCGGGAACCGCGGCGGCGGCGAAGGCGACCACGGGAAGGCCTCGTGCCATCGCCTCGACCAGCGGGGCGCAGAACCCCTCGTGGTCGGAGCAGCACACGAAGACGTCGGCCGCCTCGTAGTAGGCCGCGAGCGCAGCGGTCGGCACCGAGCCCGGGAGGTCGACCGCGTCCTCGAGCCCGAGCGCGGCGACGAAGCGCTCAAGCGCGTCGCGGTAGGCGCTGCCCATCTCCCGCCCGACGAGGTGCAGCCGGGCCCGTTCGTCGTAGACCTCCCGGTAGCAGGCGAAGGCGGCCACGACGTCGTGCTGAGCCTTGTGCGGGGCGAGCTGACCGACGAAGAGCCAGTCGCTCCCGCCCTCGGCGCGGCGTGCGGCGAGGCGCGCCCGCACCTGCGGGTCGGCGGGGGCGGCGACGTTGCCCGGCTCGACGAGGACGGGCACCACGCGGGCGATGGCGAAGCCCGCCGCCTCGAGCTCGGCCGCGTTGTAGGGCGAGTCGGCGAACGCGAAGTCGACGATCGGCGCCAGCTCCCGCAGCTGCGCCCGCCCGAGTCGGGCCTCGTCGGCGAGCGGCGGGAGCCACCGCTCGACGAGGTGTGCCGGGGTGACGTTGTGGTAGTCGAGCAGCTTCCGTCCTGGGTGACGGGCGAACACCTCCGCCGCGGGACTGCCGATCGAGTGCTGGTAGCACAGCCAGTGCCGGTCGGGATCGGTGACCTCCAGCTCCTCGAGGGGGCGGACCCTGCCTGCGCAGCCGGGCCCGATGATCCGGGCGAACACGTCGGAGGCGTAGCCGAGGGAGCGCAGCAGCCGCTGGGCGGCGAAGGTGTGGTTGCTCACCGCGTCGTGCTCGACGATGGCCGGGATGACCTGGTCGATGCGGACCGGCGAGGGCGGACCCGAGCTCATCGGTCGCGGCGCGACCGCCACCGCGCGATCCGTGCGGCGGCTCCTTCGACGCGTGCCAGCCCAGCGCGCAGGACGGGGCGGGCCGGTGCCGGCACGAGCAGCCGTGCGACGCGGCGGAGCGCGCGGGACCGCTCGGCGAGACGCGGGACTCGAAGCGCTGCGGCGGCGGCGAGCTCGAAGCGCTCGGCGAGGTCGGCGTCGCGCGACGCGTCCCAGTGCCCCTCGGCGGCGAGGCGAGCCACCTCTGCCTCGATCTCCGCCGCCAGCGTGCCGAGGTCGCACGCGGCGCGCCCGACCTCCTCGGTGGCAGGCGGCCGCGCCCGGCTCTCGCCGGCCGAGCTCACGGCAGCGTGCGGCTCGCGAGCGAGGGGCGGGCGTCGCCCGGCGCCACGAGCTCGACGCGCAGCGGCAGTGCCACGATCCCCGTCGCCCTGCCAGGGTTCATCACCTCGAACTTGGCGGCGTTCTCGGCGACGTCGAGCACGGCGCCGCGCTCGTCGCGCACGTCGAGGCTCACCGTGAAGCTCCCGTCGAGGAGCGGCAGCGAGTCGAAGACGAACGAGAGGCTGCCGGCCCCCGGCGCCAGCGCGATCGGCTGCCCGAGCGCCCCGGTGGCGCTCGAGTAGACGACCTCGTTGCGCGCCGACAGGACGGTGATGCTGAAGCTCGCCGCCGCCACCGCCTCGGCGACCTCGAAGTCGACGTGGAGCGCGAGCGGCTCGCCGCTCACGACGTAGCTGCGCTCGGCCTGGCCGGGGTGCTCGACGCGCGTCCCGAGGATGCGCACCTGGCGGTGCCCGAGGCCCGGCGCGGAGCCGGCGACGCCCGGCTCGCCCTCCGGCCCGACCGCCCCGGCGTCGATCAGGATCCCCCGGAAGGCCTGGATCGCCTCGCCGGGGCTCGACATCGTGACGAGCTCCCCGCGGTCGAGCACCATGATCTCGTCGCACACCTGGCGCAGCAGGTCGGGAGAGTGGGCCACGACGACGATCGTGCGGCCCTCGCGCTGGAAGGCGCGGACGCGCTCGAGGCACTTCTGCTGGAACCGCTCGTCGCCGACGGCCAGCACCTCGTCGACGAGCAGGACGTCGGGCTCGACGTTCACAGCGACCGCGAAGCCGAGGCGGACGTACATCCCCGAGGAGTAGTACTTGACCTGGTTGTCGATGAACTGGTCGAGCTCGGCGAACTCGACGATGGCATCGAAGCGGCGATCGATCTCCCTCCGGGAGAGGCCGAGCAGCGAGCCGTTGAGGTAGATGTTGTCCCGGCCCGACAGCTCCGGCTGGAACCCCGCGCCGAGCTCGAGCATCGCGGCGAGCTGACCGCGCACGACGACCTGCCCGGACGTCGGCTGGAGGATGCCGGCGATGCACTTCAGCAGCGTCGACTTCCCCGAGCCGTTGCGGCCGAGGATCCCGACCGTCTTTCCCGCCTCGATCTGCGCCTCGACGTCCCGCAGCGCCCAGAAGTCCTCGTAGGGGATGTGACCGGCGTGGAGGACCCGCTCCTTGAGCGACGTGTACTTCTCGTGGTACAGGCGGAAGCGCTTCGAGACCCGCTGGATGTCGATCGCGAGGGCCACGCCGGCTCACAGCTCCTCGGCGAAGTTCCCCTCGATGCGCCCGAAGACCACCAGCGCACCGAGCAGGAGAACCACGCCGATCCCGAGCACCCACGCCAGCATCACGAGGTAGAAGTGGTACGGGTAGTTGGCGAGCTGGTAGCTCACGACCCGCCCAAGGTGGTGGACCGGGTCGGCGTAGGTCACGTAGGAGACCTTGCCGTAGAACGCCCGCTGGAAGGCGAGCACGATCGGGGTGATCGGGTCGGCGAGGTACAGGTAGCCGAGCCAGCGGTGCGACGGGGTGTAGACCTTGTTGAAGCTGTAGATGATCGGCACTCCCCAGAACCATGCCTGCAGGAGCACCGCGATCAGGTGCTCGATGTCCCGCAGGTAGACGTTCACCGCGGACAGGAAGATCGCGATCGCCGCGGTGAGCACGACGAGGTCGACGAGCGCGAACGGCACGAGCGGCAGCCAGCTCCACGCCGGTGCGACCTGGAACCCCGCGAGGAAGACGGCCATCACGACGAGCTGGAAGCCGAAGAACACCACCGCTGCCCCGACCTGCGACATGGCCAGGATCTCGCGGGGGAACGCCACCTTCTTCACGATCCCCGCGGCCGCGACGATCGACGTCGACGAGCCCATGAGCGCGTTGTTGAAGAGGTTCCACACGAGCAGGCCCGAGAAGAGGAACAGGGCGTAGTCCGGGACGTTCGCCTTCAGGAAGTACGTGAAGACCACGTAGTAGACGACGAGGACCACCGCCGGGTTCAGCATCGACCAGAGGAAGCCGAGGATGCTCCCCTTGTACTTGACCTTGAGCTCCTTGCGGACGAGGAAGAGGAAGAGCTCGCGCGACCGCCACAGGTCCTTCAGCCGCACCGGCAGGCTGACGCGCGCGGCGACCACGCGAGCCGGGAGCTCGCGCGCCGGTGCCGGTGCGAGCTCGAGGGGCGCTACCTCGTCGAGGAGCTCATGGGCGGGCGGCACACCGGCCTCGCTCACCGTCCCCATCTCGATCTATCCCTTCCGCGTTCGCGCCGTCGGTCACAACACCGCTCGAGGCGCCCGACGACCCGGTCGAGGACTCGGTCGCGTCACTGGGAGCACACCAGCCGGCTCGCAGCCGTGCGACGATCCTAGCGGCGCGTCCCAAGCGTAGATGCCGCGACCGGGCCGGTAGCATGGCCCGCCGTGGTCGAGAGGGAGGACCCGCCGTGACGGGCGTACCAGGACGGCGGCGCCTCCTGCGGCGAGCCCGCACCGCCGCCTCGCTACCGGGGCGCGTGGTCGCCTGCGAAGACCGCGTCAGCGCCCTCGAGGCGCGAGTCGCGGCCCGTCTCGACGAGATCCGCGCCGAGCTCGCCGAGGTCCGGTCGCTCCTCACCGGGGTCCTCGACGCCGAGGCGGACGCCACCGAGCTCGTCGGGAGGCTCCTGCGAGCCTCGACGGACCGCCTCGAGGCGCTCGAGGCAGCCCTCGGCGGTCGCGTCGGGCCGCCCGACGCCTGAACGATGGGAAGGGTCGACCACCCCGGCCCCCTCGCCGTCGACCTCCAGGCCCTGCAGAGCCCCATGACGCGGACGCGCGGCATCGGCCGGTACGCGGCTGACTTCGCGCTCGCCCTCGAGGAGCACCGACCCGACCTCGTCGGTCGCTACCTGCTCAACCCGCGGCTCCCCCCACCTGCCCCGCTCGAGCCGCTCCTGGCCACCGGCAAGCTCGCCTACGTCGGCGACGCGGACGCCATCGGCCCGTGGACTCGCGTCCTCCACCTGCTCTCCCCGCTCGACACCTCGAGCCCGACCGCCGCGCTGTGGCCGGCGCAGGCCGCACGCGCCGGGGTGCGCCTGAGCGTGACCGTGTACGACCTCATCCCGGCGGCGGAACCGACCACGCACCTCGCCGACCCCCTCGAGCGGCGCCGGTACCGGACGCACCTCGAGCTCGTGCGCGCCGCGGAGCGCCTGCTCGTGCTGTCGCGCGCCGCCGCGAGCGACCTCGAGCGCCTCCTCGGCTGCGAGAGCCGGCGCATCGTCGAGGTCGGCGCGGCACCGAGCCGGGAGTTCCTCGACCCGCCGCGGCCGCACGAGGACGGACCGGTCCGGCCGCCCTACGTCCTCTACCCGAGCGGACACCACCCCAGGAAGAACAACGAGCGCCTCGTGGAGGCGTTCGCCCTCCTCCCCGAGGCGCTGCGCGGCCGCTACCGCCTCGTCGTCTCCGGCGACTTCCCCGCACCCGCGGCCCACCACCTCCAGCACCTCGCCGCCGGTCGTTTCGAGCTCTGCCTGCCGGGCCGCCTGCCCAGCTGGCAGTTCGCCGCGCTCGTCGCCAACGCGGCCCTCGTCTGCTTCCCGAGCCTCGCGGAAGGCTTCGGGCTGCCGGTCGCGGAGGCGCTCGCCTGCGGGACGCCGGTGATCGCCTCCGACCGCCCTCCCCTCGACGAGCTCGTCGAACGCGAGGGGCGCTTCGATCCCGAGTCCGCCGTCGCGATCGCTCGGGCCATCGCCGCGGCCCTCGGCGACGACGCGCTGCGCCGCCGCCTCGCCGTCGGGCGGCCAGGCGCCGTGCGCACCTGGCGGACGGTCGCCGAGCGCGCCGGCGAGGCCTTCGACGAGCTCCTCGCTGCGCCGAGGCGGCCGAGCCGTCGCCGACGACGGCGTCTCGCCGTCGTGACCCCGCTCCCTCCCTCCCCGACCGGCGTCGCCGCGTACAGCTTCCGCCTGCTCGAGCAGCTCAGCGGGCGGCGCCACCTCGAGGTCGAGGCGTTCGCGGACGGCCCGACGCCCGGCCAGGTCGCGCCGGACGGCGTCGCTCGCTACAAGGCGGCGAGCCTCCGGCGCGTCGAGGCGCTCACGGGCGGCTACGACGCAGTGCTCTACGTGCTCGGCAACAGCCACCACCACCTCGGCGCGCTCCGCCTGCTGCGCGAGCGCCGCGGGAGCATCCTCAGCCACGACGTGCGGCTCACGAACCTCTACCGGCACGAGCACGGCGACCCCGGGCTGCGACGGGGCGGCCTGGCACGAGCCATCGCCGCGATGTACGGCGACGCGATCCCGGCCGGGCTCGGCGACAACGAGGAGCTCTCGCCCGCCGACCTCGAGAGCTACGGCCTGTACCTCGCGCGCGAGGCGGTGACGCTGGCGGAGCGCTTCCTCGTCACGTCGCGGGCGGCCGTCCAGCTCGCGCGCCTCGACGCCGGGGGTCGCGGCACGATCCTCCCCCTCCCCTTCGCCATCGCCGCGCCCGACCCCCGCCCGCTCCTCTTCACGGGCGCCGCGTCGCGCGCACCGGACGGCCTCGCCCAGGCCGGTCGCTGGTGGGGGCAGCACCCCGAGGGATTCGACGGCCCCCTCATCGCCCACTTCGGGATCGTCGACCCGATCAAGCGGCCCGAGCTGCTCGTCGAGGCGGCGGCGTGCTGCCGCGGGTCCCATCCGAAGCTGCGCCTCGCCTTCGTCGGACCGGTCGCCGACGAGCTCGCGCGCGACCTCGCCCGCCAGGCCGAGCAGGCCGGGCTCGGCGACGCGCTCGTGCTCACGGGAGCGCTCCCGCCAGCGGCGTACCGCGCCTGGCTCGACCGCTGCCTCGTCGCCATCCAGCTGCGTGCGGGGTTCAACGGCGAGGCGTCGGCCGCCGTCGGCGAGTGCCTGGCCTGCGGCGTCGCCACGGTCGTCACCGAGCTCGGCTGGATGCGCGAGCTGCCCGACGACGCGGTGGAGAAGGTAGCGCCGACGCTCGAGGCAGGCGAGCTCGCGGCGGTGGTCTCGCGCCTCCTCGTCGACGAGGCGCGGCGCGCCCGCCTCGGCCGGCGCGGCCGCGACCTCGCCGCCCACCAGGGCTTCGATGCCGTGGCCGACGCCGTGCTCGACGCGCTCGCGCTCTAGGGGCGCTGACGGCGACCAGCACGCGAGACCAGGCCCGCGACAAGTCGACCTCGGCGCCGGAGCGAACCCCCTGGCGCGCCGGCGCGAGGCCGCCGGATCGATCGAGGACGAGGCGACCGCCTGCCCGGGTCGCGGCGATGCCGACCGGCTCGTGCCGACGGTCAGGTCCTCGCCCGCGCCTCTCGCCCCGAGGTCGGGCTGGCGTGGCCGAGGCCGAGCTGGCGCGGCACGAGGTCTGCCGACCGACGAGCCGGCGAGCGACAAGCGGGGACCAGGCGGAACGGGGTCGTGCCAGACCGAGCTCGGCGTCGCTGCGCCGCCAGCGACCGCAGGAAGCGGCCCGTCGCCGTCGACGCCGGTCGCGCCGCCCCGCAGGCGGGCGCCCGGCTCGCCGCTCGTGCTGGTGCCGTTACCGGCGCAGGGCGCGACGCCCTACCTCCACGAGCACGAGGCGTGCCAGCCTCGGGCTGGCGAGCCCACGGCGTGGCGGCGTGGCGAACACGCTCTCGGAGAACGGCCCGGCGGAGGCGGCACCGAGCGCCGCTCGGGCGTCGTTGCAGCCCCGGCCGCTCGCAGCACGGATCCGGACGAGCGCCAGCACCTCCTCCTGCAGGTCCTCCTCGGTCGGCGCCGGCCAGCCGTCTCGCCCGCCGGCGTGCTCGGACCGGCCTGGTGGCTCGACCGCGATACGCCCTCGCTCGACTCCCGGCGCCGCTGCCAGCTGGGCGGCATCCTCCTCGCAGCCGACGACGATCCGCCGGGCCGACGCCCACACCCCCCGAGCGGCCCGGCCCCCGAAGCCCCCCGGGATGGGCGCCGGGCTGTCGACGCGGATCGTCACGTCCCGCCACAGGCGCAGGGCGGCGCCGAGCGCGACGAGCGCGAGCGCGCGCCCCAGCCGGCCGGTGGTCGGTCGACACGGCACGCCCGGTTCGAGCCGCAGCACGAGCGCATCGAAGCGCGCCGCGCCCAGCGCGACCTCGAGCGCGAGCCACAGCCCGTCGAGGCGGGCAGTCCGGTGCGCCGCGGCGCGCGCGTCGGGCGAGCACACCTCGACGGTGTGGCCCTGCTCGGCGAGGTCAGCCGCGACCTCGCCGAGCAACTGGGCGAAGCTCCCGCCGGAGGGGGGAACGGTGCCGACGACGAGGACCCTCACCGTCGGACCCGCCTGGCGAATGCCCGCAGCGAGCGTTCCATCGCATCGAGGACGACGTCCCAGGTGTAGTTGGCGAGCACGTACGCCCGCCCACGCGCCGCCAGAGCGGCGGCGGCCTTCGGCGCCTGCGCCACGAAGCGGAGGCACTCGGCGAGCTCGAGGTCGTCGCGGTACGTGAGGCCCCCGCCCGAGCGCTCGACGTGCCAGGTCACCACCTCGCCGGCCGCGCTCGCGATGACCGGCGTGCCGGCGAGCCAGGCCTCCATGACCGTGCGCGAGAAGCTCTCGTTCGCGCTCGGCTGCACGAGGGCGTCGGCGGCCGCGAAGGCATGCGGGAGCTGCGCCCGGTCGAGGTAGCCGAGGTCGACGACCCGGTCGGCCAGGCCGTCGGGCACCTCGGCCGCACCGACACCGACCGTCACGAGGTCGAAGGGGAGGTCGCCGGTGGCGAGCGCTGCCGCGAAGCCGGCGAGCAGATCGCGCCAGCCCTTGCCCGCCTCGCGCCGACCTGCGTAGAGGAGGAAGGGCCGGTCGATGCCGTGCCGGCGCCGGAAGCCCGCCGGGTCGTAGCCGGACGGCACCTCGACGGCGCCGCCGACGACCCGGTGGTGGGGCGGCAGTCCGGGCGCGAGCCGGTGCGCGAGCTGGTGCTCGGGCTCGGAGAGGAACCACACGCCGCCCACCGACGACAGCGTCTGGCGCACGACGGCGAGCCGAGCGTACGGCTCGTCGTGGAGGCAGGGCATCACGATGCTGCGATCGGGCACGACCTGCGCGCCGTAGATCGTCGACCAGAAGAGGTAGGGGGACAGGACCACGGCGTCGAGATCGCGCGCCGCGCCGAGCAGGTGGAGGTAGAGGTCCGGCACGCGAAAGCGCGCGTTCACCCAGGCCACCTCCTCGGCCGCGTCGAGGCGCTCGCCTCGCTGCACGCGTCGCTCGAGCTCGGCGGCGAGGAGGCGCCGACGCGACCGGACCGTCCTGAACCGGCGGATCGTCACCCCCGCCTCGACGAACGTGCCGGCCTCGAACTCGTTCGCCCAGCTGAAGTGGCTGCGGGCGCACGTCGTGAGGAGCTCGACCACGTGGCCGCGCGCCGCGAGCCCGCGCGCCGCTTCGGCCACCACCGCCTCCGAGCCGCCGACGACACCCTCGCCGTAGCGGGGCGTGACGAAGGCGACGCGCAGCGGTCGCTCGCTCGTGCCTGCCACTCCAGCCGCCTCTCCCGCCGGCACGCCCCGGCGTGAGCCACGATCGTACGTCCGCGGCGGAGCACGCGATGTCCGGGCGGGTCCGGCTCGCAGCTGGCTCATTCGCTAAGATCGCCCGGCGTGGCACAGCTCGGCTCGGGCCGGTTGTGGCGCGCCGTTGCGGCAACCTGGTCCGCGCCGGTCGTCGCCGGCACGATGCTGCTCGGCGCCACTGCCCTCCCCCTTGGCGCCAGCGCGAGCCAAAGTGGCGCTGGCGCGCGAGAACGTGGTTCGGTTCCCTGCCCGGCCACGGTCCACGTCGCCCCGACGGTCAGCTGGCCGGCGCCGGCCTGGAAGGCCTGCTTCCCCGGGACCATCACGGAGAGCTCGCCCACGTTCGCGACCTTCCGGGAGGAGGCCATCGTTGCGGTGGGCGACGAGCGCGGCTACGTCCACGTGCTCGATGCCGCGACCGGCGCCGAGCTGCCCGGCTGGCCGAGAGCCATGGCCGCGCCCCGCGGCCAGCACGCCGCCATCGAAGGAAGCCCGACGATCGCCTTCCTCGACGGGCCGAACCGGCCGCCCTCGATCATCGTCGGCTCCGCCTCCACCTGGGTGCACGACACCGTCGGCGAGCTCGAGGCGTTCCGCCTCGACGGGGCTCGCCGCTTCGTCTTCCGCGTCGGCGCGGCGACGGGCACGGCGGTCGGGGTCTTCTCGAGCCCTGCCGTCGGGGACCTCGCCGGCAACGGCCAGGTGGACATCGTCTTCGGCTCCTGGGACCACAACCTCTACGCGCTGGACCGGGCTGGCCACCTCCTGCCAGGGTTTCCCGTCAACAACGCCGACACGATCTGGTCCTCGCCGAGCCTCTACCACCTCCCCGGCGTCCGCGGGGAGGACATCTACCTCGGCAGCGACGCCTCCGGGCTCGACGGCTGCGTCGGAGGCTGGGTGAGCGACTACCGCTACGTGCGCGGCGCGCCACGGCTCGTCTGGCGCCACTGCGAGCGCCAGTCGATCTGGTCGAGCCCCGCCGTCGGCGTGATCAACGGCACGCACCAGCCGGTCGTCGTCGTCGGGACGAGCTTCTACGAGCAGCCCTTCCCGCAGGCGACGTACCGCCTCTACGCCTTCTACGCGCGAAGCGGCCGACCGGTGCGCGGCTGGCCCGTCACGACCTCGGGGCCCACCCTCGGGTCGCCGGCGATCGGCAACGTCGACGGCGGCACCACGGCGTCCGTCGTCGACACGTCCTTCGTCTGCGCCGGATCGACCGACACGAGCTGCGTGTCGACGAACGTCTCGCGAGTGAGCGCCTGGAGCGGCTCGGGCCGACTGCGGTGGTCCCAGACACTGCGCGGGCCGACGGATTTCGCCTCCCCGGTCCTCGTACCGCTGCTCGACCACGCCCAGCAGGACGTGCTCGTCGGCTCCCCCGACGGCCTCTACCCGCTCGACGGCGCGACGGGTGCCTACCTGTACGGGACTGGCTTCTCGAACCAGTGGGCGGCGATCAACCCGGGCTGCCGCGTCTTCTCGAGCGTCGCCGTCGGTGCGGTGCCCGGACGAGGCGAGTACGTCTTCGAGTCCTGCGGCGGTCCACCCGGCTTCGGCGTCCCCGGCGAGGTCGCGGCCTACCGCCTCCCGCTCCAGAGCGCGACGCCGCCGGCGTGGCCGATGTTCCGCGCCGATGCGGCGCACGACGGGACGGTGCCCCCGACGGCGCCCCCGGGCACACAGTCCGCCTCCCGTGCTGGCTGAGCAGCCATGGCGAGCCGTCTCGGCGTCAGCGAGTCGCCAGGGCAGCGGCACCGTCCAGCGCAGCTCGCCGCGCTGATCCGCCCTCGGCTCGCGAGCGGGGCGCGCCGACTGCTCGGCACCGTGGCGCTCGCCAGGGGGTGGCGCGCCGCACCGTGCCTCGCCGCCGCGGCGGCTCTCGCCCTCGCTGGCGTCCCCCCGGCGGCGGCAGCCGCGGGCCACGACGCCCCCCTCGCCGCCCAGCCGTTCCCCGCTCCCACGTGGGTGGACACCGCCGGCCCCGTCGCCCTCAGCTCGCCGACCGTCGCCACCTTGGACGGCGTCGAGGCCGTCGTGTTCGGCACCGAGTCCGGCTACCTCTACGCGGTCGACGCGGCGACGGGCCAGAGCCTGCCGGGCTGGCCCGTCGCCGTGAGCCTCGGGCCAGGCGTCCCGACCGCGATCGAATCGAGCCCCACCGTCGCCTACCTCGACGGACCGTCCAAGCCGCCCACGATCATCGTCGGCGCCGGTTCGACGTACGTCGCGCACCAGCAGGGCGGACTCATGGCCTTCCGGGAGAACGGGTCGGTGCGCTTCGTCTTCCACACCCTCGACGTGTTCAACGAGTGGGACGGGTCGAGCACGCCGGGACCGACCGGCTACGACAACGCCGTCTTCTCGACGCCTGCGGTCGGCGACATCACGGGCAACGGCCAGCAGGACATCGTCTTCGGCTCCTGGGACCACCGCCTGTACGCGCTGACCCCGAGCGGCCGCCTCGTGCACGGCTTCCCGATCGACACCGAGGACACGATCTGGTCCTCGCCAGCGCTGTTCCACGTGCGCGGCAGGGGACGCGCCGAGGACATCTTCATCGGGGGGGACGCGTCGGGGCACGATGGCTGCTACGGGGGCTTCGTCTCCGACTACACCTACCGGCGTGGCGCCCCGCGCCTCGTCTGGCAGCACTGCGAGAACCAGACGATCTGGTCGAGCCCCGCCGTCGGCGTGATCAACGCGACCGGGCGCCCGGCAGTCGTCGTCGGAACGGGCTTCGGCGAGCCGCCCCCGTACAGGTCGGCGTCCTACCGGCTCTTCGCCTTCTACGCCGACAACGGTCGCCGCGTGCCCGGCTGGCCGGTCCGCACGCTCGGCCCGTCCTTCGGCTCGCCGGCGATCGGCACCCTCCCGGGCAGCAACCTCCCGTCGGTCGTCGACACGTCGTGGTGCGTACGCTGCGACCGGTCGCGCCCGGGCGCCTCCGAGGTGTACGCGTGGTCGGGGTCGGGCACGCTCGAGTGGAGCCAGACGCTCGAGGGACCGAACGACTTCTCCTCGCCCGTCCTCGCCGACCTGACGGGCACGGGCGTGAACGACGTCCTCGTCGGCTCGTCAGCCGGGCTCTACGCGCTCGACGGCGCCACCGGCGCCTTCCTGTTCGGAACGAGCGAGACGGCTGCGATCAACACGTGCTCGATGCAGAACGCCGTCGCCGTCGCCGACGTCCCGGGCAGCGGACCGGGTGCCGGCTGGCACCTGTTCGAGGCCTGCGGCGGCCCGAAGGAGCTCATCGCGACCGGCCGGCTGTTCTCCTACCCGCTGCCGGCTGCCCCGGCGAGCCCGCCGCCGTGGCCGATGTGGCGGGCCGATCCGACCCACGATGGCGTCGCGGCATCGACCCTGCCACTCGAGCGGCGCGCCCTCGCGCGCGTGCGCTCGCGCCTCAGGAGGACGCGGGCGCCTTGAACGTGGACCGCTCGATGACCCGGTCGATGAAGCCGTACTCCCGCGCCTCCTCGGCGGTGAACCACCGGTCGCGATCGGAGTCCGCCTCGATGCGCTCGACGGTCTGCCCGGTGTGGAAGGCGATCCGCTCGGCCATCATCCGCTTCAGGTAGATGATCTGCTCGGCCTGGATGGCGATGTCGGCTGCCTGGCCGTGCATCTGCCCGGACGGCTGGTGCATCAGGATCCGCGAGTGCGGCAGCGCGAAGCGCTTGCCCGGCGCGCCCGCGCAGAGCAGGAACTGCCCCATCGAGGCGGCCAGGCCGAGGCAGACGGTCGAGACGTCGCAGCGCACGTACTGCATCGTGTCGTAGATCGCGAGGCCATCGGTGACCGACCCGCCCGGAGAGTTGATGTACAAGCTGATGTCGCGCTCGGGGTCCTCGGCGTCGAGCAGGAGGAGCTGGGCGCAGATCAGGTTCGCGGACCGCTGGTCGACCTCGGTGCCGAGGAAGATGATCCGCTCCTTGAGCAGGCGCTGGTAGACGTCGTTCGAGCTGTCGCTGGGGCTCGCGGCCATCGTCGAGCCGGACCCGGGGACGATGAGTGGTGCGGTCATGCGAAGAGGCTAGCGGCCCCACCACCTGCCGGCGCCTCGCCGGTAGGCTGGGCCGCCGCGGCGGGCGTGGCGAAACTGGCAGACGCGCCGGGTTTAGGTCCCGGTCCCTTCGGGGATGGAGGTTCGAGTCCTCTCGCCCGCACGACCTCGGCCGCGACGCGACGTGCGGCGAGAGGGGCCGCCTGGGCGGCGCCTCGCAGCCTCGGCGCCCGTCAGGCGCGCCGTGCGACGATGTTGAGACGCACGTAGTCGATGACCGGCTCGCCGAGCGCGCTGGCGACCTGCTCGACGAAGGCACGCCGATCCGCGGGAGCCAGGGTCGCGACGTGCTCGCGCAGGCACACCGCCTCGAGGAAGTCGAGGAGCGGCTCCCCTGCCTCGAAGGCCGTCGGCTCGGGGTGGGACCACACCGACACGTCGACGAAGCCAGCGCGAGCCAGCCGCTCCGCCGTCTCCGCGGGCGACGCGTACAGCCAGGTCCCCGCCCGCTCCACGCCGAGCGAGCGCACGGCGCGCACGACCGACTCGATGTTGCCCTCGCCGCCGCACTGGGCGACGAGCCAGCCACCGGGGCGCAGCACGCTCGCGAGGTTGGCGAAGAGCCGATCGTGGTCGGTGATCCAGTGGAACGTTGCGTTCGAGAAGACAGCGTCGAGCGGGGCGTCGCTGCCGAGCAGGGCGGGCTCGAGGGCGAGGAGGTCGGCGTGGACGAACCGCACCCGGTTGCCCGCCGGCGCGAGCCGACGGCGCGCCGCAGCGAGCATGGACGCCGAGGCGTCGAGCGCCACGACGCGCCCGGCGGGCAGGCGACGCACGAGCTCCTCGGTGACGCGCCCGCTGCCACACCCGGCGTCGAGCACCACCTCGCGCCCTTCGAGCTCGAGCCGATCGAGGACGGTGCGACCCCAGCGCGCCTGGGGATCGGCGAGGCGGTCGTAGCGGGCGCCGTCCCACGGCGCGTGCGTGGCGTCGAGCACGTGCCCAACCTAGCGGCGCCGCGAGCTGCCTACGGGTCCGGCGCCGGCGTGCGGCCGCTCGTCGAGGCGCGCTCGGCGGCTGACCGGCGCGCGGTCGCGACGCCCGCCCGCCGCCGCTCGGCCTTGGCGACCAGCGAGCTCGTCCTCGCGCCCCTCACGGCCCCGACGCCCGGCCCACCCCCTCGCCCGAGTCCGCCCCGAGCGACGAGCGCAGGTCGAGACGGGCTCGCTGGACCTGCTTGCGCACGGTGGACGCCGCGATGCCGAGGGCTCGGCCCGCCTCCTCCGGCGTCATCCCGAGGACCAGGCACAAGACCGCGCAGCCTCGGCGGCCCGCGGGCATCGCCGCGAGGGTCTCGCGCAGCGCCACGCGCAGCGTGGCCTCGCCCGCCACGTCGGGGGCGGACGAGTCAGTCCCGGTCCACCACGCGTCGCGGCGGCGCCGCGACAGGCGGAAGGCGACCCGGAAGACGTAGCCGGGAGGGTTGGTCCCCCGACGTACGCGCGCCCAGCGGGCGAGCGTGCGCGCGAACGCCTCCTGTGCGACGTCCTCGGCAGTCGCCGAGGACAGGCCGGCGAGCTCGAGGGCCCGCACGAGCCGCCGGTAGTGCGCGAGGTAGAGGGCGGCGAAGTCGTCCTCGACGCCCACGAGCGCGGCGAGACGAGCCGCCTCCGCCCCTGCGCGCCCTTGACTCGGCCATCGCTCCTTCGACCGTTCCGTGCTGAACCGCTCGCCGTCGCCGCGCGCGTGGCGCGCCCCGGTCACGGCCGCGCCGATCGCACGATCCCTCCGTGGGAGACGCACGACGACGCCAGCGCGAGAGCCCGGGGCACGGCGACCGTCGCGCTTCCGAGGAGCCTCCCGGTGCGGTCGTAGGCCGTGACGGTCACCGGGAGCGGCTCTGCACCGTCGTCGGCGAAGGCTGCCCAGCCATCGTGCGCGCGCTCTGCCTCGAGCCGTCCGTCCGCGAAGCGGGCGACGACTCGGCTCGCTCGAGGCCGCAGCCGGAGGGCGACGACCTCGATCGGACGGCGTGTGGACGCGCCGACCGCCGTGCTCTCGAGCGCGACGAACGCTGGCGGGCTCGGCTCGGCAGCGGGCGGCTCGGCGAGGCGCGCCAGCAGCTCGCCGTGCACCACCGGGCTGGAGACCGCGACCGCCAGCTCAGTCGTCGCGATGCACGCCCGCCGGCCGCCGGCCGCTGTCGCCGGCGCGCTCTCCGGCGCAGCACGCGCGCGAAGGCGCAGCTCGAAGGCCCGCAGTCGGACGTCGCCGACCGTGCGCCGCGCGAGGGGCGCCGGCGACGGCGAGCACTGCGGGACGGCGCAGAAGAGGTTCACCGGGCCCCCCGAAGCCTCCGGGGCGACCTGCGGACCTGCCTTGCGCACCCAGCGCAGGCCGTCGGGGGGCGCGCCGAGCGACCTGCGGAGCGAGACCCACGGGCGGCGCTGCAAGGCGGCCAATGAGCCAGCCGCCCGCAGCCCGGGCTGGAGGTGCCCGGTGCTCTCGATCGCGGCGACGGTGCCCGCCCCCGCGACGAGGACGCCGAGCGCCGCCAGCTCGACGCGCCGACGGCGACGTCGCCGGGCGCGCGCGACGATCGCGCGCAGCGTGTCTGCGTCGGGTGTTTCTCCTGGCACGACGCCGAGTGCGTGCTCGAGCTCCGGCACCGCTCAGCTGCCGAGCGCGTAGACGACGTCGACCCGGACGGTCACCACGTCAGTGCCGGGCTGGAGCGGGAGCCCCTGCGCCGCCGCGTTCGGTCCAAAGGCGTACACCGGCGGGCTCGGCGCCACCGGCTCGTCGACGATGCGTCGGATCGGCCCGAGCGACCTGCCCGCGCCGGCGGCGAGCTGCGCCGCCTTGGCCTCGGCGTCCTCCATTGCCTGCACCCTCGCCCTCCTGCGCAGCGCCAGCGCGTCGGACACGGAGAACGAGATGTCACGCAGCTGGACGTCGTTGCCAGCGGCGTGCACGGCCGCGTCGATCACCTGGCCCGCACGGGCGACGTCGTGCAGGACGACTGCGAGGTCGTGCTCGGCCGCGAAGCCGTCCGGCACCCCGTTCGGTCCGACGCTCGGGGCGAGGCTGAGGCCCGTCGACTGCAGGTCGGCGGCGGGGACCCCTGCGCCGGCGAAGACCGCCTGCAGCGCCGACATCGCGGCGTCGTTCTCGTCGAGGGCGGCCGAGGCACTCGGCGCATTGGTGACGACGGCGAGGTCGAGCGTGGCAGTGTCGGGCGTCCCGGTCGCCTCGCCCTGGCCGGTCACCTCGACGGTCGCCGGCGCGCCCGGCGCCGTAGCGCTCGCGCGGGCCGTGCCACCGGCTGCGAGCAGGCCTGCAGTGGCCCCGCCGACGGCGAGGAGCACCGCCGAGAGCGCAGCGGCGGTCCAGCGGACGGGGTTCGACATCGTGCGCATGGGCCGTCGCGCTCCTCGCTCGGGATTCAGGGGCTCTCCGCACTACAAAGCCCCGTGCGCGCCCAATCGCGTACGCGCCCCTGCAGCGCCGCCGGCGGCGGCGTGCCGCTCAGCTCCCCGGCGGGCGGTACTCCGGAGACAGATCGCGCGCCGCGTCGATCTGCTCGGGCTCGAGGAGCACCGTCGTCGAGACCGTCGCCGCGCCGCTCGCCCCGACCATCATCGCGAGCGCGGCCGCGGCCTCCTGGCTCGGCAGGTCGGCGATGAGGTAGACGTCGCTGGTGCCGAACGCGAAGTAGTAGGCGTCCAGCGAGCCCCGGAGGCTCACCGCGAGGGCGCGGGTCGCCTCGCGGCGGGCCGACCCGCCCTCCTTCATGAGGCCCCGCAGACCCGCCTCGGTGTAGCTGCACGAGAAGAGGAACTTCGGCATCGCGACCCTCCTGCGTCCCGGCGTCACGATCGCGCCGCGCGCTGCGCCGGTCAACCGTCACCGGCCAGCGGTCGGGGCGGCCCGCGGCCGCGGTGCCGACCCCGACGCGTCGGCTGCCCGCGTGCGATCCTCGACACGGCACAGCCTGGAGGTGGGGCCGATGGGCAGGCGCAGCGCAGGCATCCTCGTCTACCGACGCACGGGTCGGTCGCTCGAGCTCCTCCTCGTCCACCCCGGCGGTCCGCTCTGGTCGCGCCGAGACGACGGCGCCTGGTCGATCCCCAAGGGTGAGCACGAGGGAAACGAGGCGCCGCTCGCGGCGGCGCGACGCGAGTTTCGCGAGGAGCTCGGGCAGGACGCCCCGGGGGGGCCGGTGATCGACCTCGGCGAGGTGCGCCAGCGTGGCGGAAAGGTCGTGCGTGCCTTCGGGATCGAGGGAGACCTCGACGTGGCCTCGATCACGAGCTCGGCCTTCCACCTCGAGTGGCCCCCCGGCTCCGGCGTCGTGCGTGACTTCCCGGAGGTGGACCGGGCCGCGTGGTTCCCGCCGGAGGAGGCGCGGCGCAAGCTCGTCGCGGCGCAGGTCCCCCTCGTCGACCGCCTCCTCGAGGCGACCGACGCCTGAGCCGCCGAGCGGTGCAGCTCAGGGCTCGGCGAAGGCGACGAGCTCGCGCACGAACGCCGGCTCGTCCTGTGCCAGCGCAGCGTAGCCGGCGTCACGGTAGACGACGAGGTGGGCGCCGGGAATGGCGCCCGCGAGCCCCCGGCAGTCCGCCGAGGGAACCACCTCGTCGAGGGCGCCGCAGACGACGAGGACCGGGAGAGTGAGCGTCCCGAGGCGTCGAGCGATCGCGTCGCTCCCGAACGCGGTGCGCGCGAGCGCGGCCTCGGCCGTGACGGCCTGCGCGACGACGTCGTCGGGCGGGAGCTCGCCGAGCCGGCCGAGCCAGGCGAGGCGGGCTCCGTCCGCGCCCGGCGGGAAGAAGAGCCGGGAGAGGGCCGTCGTCGTCGCGGTCGGCGAGGCGAGCCAGGCCGTGACCCGTGGCGAGGGCGGGACGTCACCGGGCCCTCCGGCGAACGCGTCGGCGAGCACGAGGCGCGACACGAGGGCCCGATGGCGCAGCGCGAGGGCGAGCGCGATCGTGCCGCCGAGGCCCCAGCCGAGCACGACCGGTCGCGTGAGGCCGAGGGCGTCGATCAGGCCCGCGGTCACGTCGGCCTCGCGGGCGACGTCGAGGGGACGCCCGCCCGCCGACGAGTAGCCGACGCCGGGCAGGTCGAAGAGCGTGACCGTGAAGTGGGACGCCAGGTCGGCGACGAGCTTGGGGTCCCACCAGGTCATCGACCCGTGCTCGCCCATCACGAGGACGAGGTCGGGGCCCGAGCCGACCTGACGGAAGCCGATCTTCACCACGTCGGTTGCGAGCGCGCCGGGAGGGAGCTCGGGCGGCAGCGCTCGCCCACCGGGGACCGGCCGGACCCGCACGCGCTCGATCGGGCCGAGCGCGGCCGCCGCCGCGAGCGACGGCGGGCCGGCCACCTGGACCGGCTTGGGAAGGGTCGTCGTCGTGGTCGTCGAGGGCAGCGCGCCCGAGGCCGCGCACCCGCCGAGGGCCGTGCACAGGCCGAGAGCGACGAGCGCGCGCGCCGACCGTCGGTCCACGCCGGTCGGCCGCTCAGCGGTCCCGCCTGAGCGAGCCCCTGGCCAGGGTGCGGGCGAATTCGAACACGAGCGAGGAGTTCCGGTGTGCGTCTCGCAGGACGTCGTCGAGGGCCTCCGTGAACGCGTCCACCTCCTCCTGGCCGATCGTGAGCGGCGGCAGCAGCTTCACGACGTTCATGGCATCGCCCGCCACCTGGGTCAAGATGCCGTGCCGCTGGAAGAGCGGGCCGACGATGAGCTGCGAGAACAGGCCCTTGCGCGCCGCCTCGAGCACCTTGAAGCGCGCCCTGAGGGCACGCGTGCGCGGCTCGCCGAACTCGAGCCCGATCATGAGCCCCCGCCCGCGCACGCCGTGGAACAGCTCGTAGCGCTCGACGAGGGGCTCGAGCGCCTTCACGAACGCCTCGCCGGTGACCCGGGCGCGGTCCACGAGCTCCTCGTCGTCGATCACCTGCAGCGTCGCGAGGCCTGCCACCATGGCGAGCTGGTTGTTCTTGAAGGTCGAGGAGTGCACGAAGGCGCGCTCCATCGAGGAGAAGACCCGGTTCGAGACCTCGGGCGAGCAGATCATCGCCCCGACTGGCACGAAGCCGCCCGAGAGCGCCTTGGAGACGGTCATCATGTCGGGGACGACGCCCCAGTGCTCGTGGGCCCACAGCTTGCCCGTGCGCCCGAGGCCGGTCTGCACCTCGTCGACGATGAGCAGCGTCCCGTGGCGCCGACAGCTCGCCTGCACCGCGTCCCAGTAGGCGGCGTTCGCCACGTGGACGCCCTTGCCCTGGATCGGCTCCACGATGAAGGCCGCGACGTCGCGGCGCGCCAGCTCGCGCTCGAGCGCGTCGGCGTCCCCGAAGGGCACCTTCACGAACCCCGGGAGGAGCGGGCCGAAGCCGTGGCGGAACTCGTCGCCGCCGTTGACCGACAGCGCCCCGTAGGTGAGGCCGTGGAAGGCGTGGTCGCAGAAGGCGACCCGCGGCCTCCCCGTCGCGAGGCGCGCGAACTTGAGCGCGGCCTCGACCGCCTCGGCCCCCGAGTTCGCGAAGCAGACGCGGCCCATGCCCGGCGGACACCGCTTCAACAGCTCCTCGGCGAGCAGGCCGGGCAGGAGCGCCGCGTCGAGCTGGACGAGGTTCGGCAGGTCCCGGTCGATCGCGGCGTGCAGGGCCGCCTTGAGGACGGGGTGGGCCCGCCCGAGCGCGAAGACGCCGAAGCCGGACAGGAAGTCGAGGTAGCGACGACCGGCCGAGTCGTAGAGGTAGGCGCCCTCGGCCCGCTCGTAGAAGCGGTCGAAGCCGATCGAGCGCAGCACCCGGACGAGCTGGGGATTGATGTGGCGGCTGTAGAGCTGGAAGTTCTCTCCTTGCCTGCTCGCCAGCAGCGCAGCGAGATCGAATCCCATAGCCCTCCCGCGACGTTCCCTCTCAGCGTAGTTGGGCCCGAGGCCGAAGGCCGGGCAGCCCCCGGACGGCGTGCCGGGGACGCCAGGCTCCCCGCAGGCGCGCTCAGTGCCTGGGGAGCGGGCCGACGTGGTAGGCCGCGAGCATCGGCGCCGGATCGAAGCGTCGCTCCACCAGCACGGCCAGGAACGCGTGCAGCGGCAGCACCCGGTAGGCGATGCGGTGGGCGGTGAGCCACGCCTCGAGCTCGCCTGGCTCCAGGCAGCGGTCCGTCTTCGCCGCGCACCCGGGGTCGACGAGGGAGAGGCCGGTCGCCACCGCCGCGGCGTGGGCAGCCGACGGGTTGGCGAACAGCCACGCCGGTCGCGCCGCCGCGCGTACGGCCGCGAGGTAGGGGGCGTAGCGGACGTAGGCAGGCAGCGCATCGGAGGCGACGACCGCGCCCTTCGACTCGAAGGTCAGCGTGTACGCGAGCCAGTAGCCCGTGTACACGCGGCGCGCGCCGCGCGCCTCGAGCGCCCTCGCGACGGGGAGGAGGAACGCAAGCGGGTCGGCGTGCCAGGTGGTCCAGGTGGCACGAGCCGGGTCGGCGCGCGCCGGGGTGAAGGGCGCCACCTGCGCCACCGCCGCGAGCGTGAGGCCCAGGCCCGCGAGCACGGCAAGCACCGCCGCGCCGGCCCGCCGGTCGGCCGGCGAGCGGCGCCCCGGCAGCGCCCGGAGCCGCTCCGCGAGGGCGCAGGCGCCGGACGTCGCGAGGAGGGCCGCGACGGGCGCGAAGAACACGCCGTAGCGGCCGTCCTGCCAGTACCAGGTAACCGGCGAGAGGGCGTAGAGGAACGGGAACGCGACGGTGAAGACGACGAGCACGAGCGCCTGCCGCCGCCGGACGAGGGTTACCAGCCAGACCACGCCGGCGAGCACCGCTGCGTACTCGAGCGCCATGCCGGCATCGGTGCCGACGAGGAAGCGCCCCGAGACGGGCAGCTGGAGCCCGAGCATCATCGGGAGCACGTGGAGGCGCAGGATGTTGCCGTGCGACGCGACGCTCGGGTCCGGCTGCACGCCGAGGTGGAGGGAGGCGAACCCCGGCACGTTGTCCCACAGCCACGGCAGCGCGCCGAGCACCGCCCCGGCGGCGGCGAGGGCCACGTCCACGGGGCGTGCGCGCACACGACGCCGGACGAGCTCGACGAGGACGACGACGGCCGCGGGCAGGAGGTAGTAGACGACCTCGGGGGTGGCCCACCACCCGAGCCCCGCGAGCACGCCGAGCGCGAGCCACTCGCTCCGGGCGAGCGCGCCTGGACGGGGACGGGGGTCGACCACCCGGAGGGCGACGAGGAGGGCCGCGAGGCACAGCACGAGCGCCGCCCAGCGGAACCCGTACTCGAGGGTCGACTGCCAGACGTAGACCTCCGGCCACACCCAGAACAGGAGCGCCGCGCCGACGCCGACTTCGGGGCCGAACAGGCGGCGTCCGATGCGCCACACGAGGAGCGCCGCCACGGCGTCGAGCACGACCGGAACGATGCCGAGGGTGAAGCTCGACTGGCCGAAGAGCGCGAAGAAGGCGGCGACGACGTAGGGCTCGACGCCGCCGTAGTGCTGGCCCCAGTAGAAGGCGTACGTGTGGCCGTGCAGGATCTGGCGCGCCATGAGACCGACGACGGCCTCGTCAGAGTTGACCGGCTGGCGCCCGAGCGCCCACAGGCGCAGGACGAGGCCCACGCTGGCGAGCGTGGCGACCCCGACGCCTGCCAGCCGTCGCACCACGCGGCGCGACGCGCCCTCGACCGTGAGCGGCTGGTCCGCGAGCAGCGCGTCGGCCGTCAACGCGCGGCTCCTCGGCGGGTCGGGCAGCCGAGCGCGACGGTCACGGCGCCGACGTCGGCGCGCGGACGGGACCAGCGAGCGTCCCTCCTCCGTCGGGGTGCTGCCACCGGATGCGCCCTCCCGGCACCCAGGTCTCCCGTCGCCGAGCACCGGACGGGCCGAGTCGAGGGGCCGATGGTAGCCGAGCGCGCCCGACGTCACCGGTACGCGGGTCACCGCCGCGCCGATGCAGCGACTCGGTAGTGTGCGCTGCCGTGGCCGAGGCACCGCCGTCGTTCGTTTTCGTCCACGCAGCGGACCTCCACCTCGACACGCCCTTCGAGGGGATCGGCGCCGTCGCGCCCGAGGTCGCCGCGGCGCTGCGGGACGCGTCGCTCGACGCCTTCGACGCCCTCGTCGACCTCACGCTCTCTCGGGAGGCCGCGTTCCTGCTCGTCGCCGGCGACGTCTACGACGGCGCGAGGCGCGGGCTGCGAGCCCAGCTGCGCTTTCGCGACGGCCTCAAGCGGCTCGCGGCCGCGGGCATCCAGAGCTTCGTCGTGCACGGCAACCACGACCCGCTCGACGAGGGCTGGTCGGCCGTCTCCCGCTGGCCCGAAGGCGTCACGATCTTCGGGTCCGACGCCGTGCGCGTCGTGCCCGTCGAGCGCGGCGGAACGCAGATCGCCACGGTCCAGGGGATCAGCTACGCGACGGCGGCGACGACCGAGAACCTGGCGCGACGACTCTCGCGGCCCGACGGGCCGGGCGTGCACGTCGGGCTGCTGCACTGCAACGTGGGCGGCGCCGGCGGTCACGCCAACTACAGCCCCTGCTCGCTCGACGACCTCGCCGCGACCGGGCTCGACTACCTCGCCCTCGGGCACGTCCACGAGCGGTCCGTCCTCGCTCGCGGCAGGGGCCCTGGCGAAGCGTGGATCGCCTACCCCGGCAACCTCCAGGCCCGCAGCCCCAAGCCGAGCGAGGCCGGCGCCAAGGGCGCGCTCGTCGTGCACGTCGAGCACGGCGTCATCGCCGAGGTCGAGTTCGTCCCCTGCGACCTCGTGCGCTTCGCCGAGGTGCGCGTACCGCTCGACGCGGCGGACGACCTCGCCGACCTGCGTGACCGCCTCGTCGAGGCCGGACGCGCCGAGCTAGCGGGCGCGCAGGGCCGCTCGATCGTGCTGCGCGCCCGCCTCGTCGGCTCCGGGACGCTCCACGAGGACCTGGCGAGACCGGGCAGCCGCGAGGCGCTCCTCGACGACCTGCGGGCGCTCGCACCGACGGCGACGCCGTTCGTGTGGTGGGACGCGCTCGTCGACGAGACGCGCCCGGCGCTCGACCTCGACGAGGTGAGGCGGCGCAACGACTTCTCCGCCGACCTCCTCGCGATCGCCCAGCGCCTGGCGGACGATCGCTCGCCGTTGGCCGCGAGCACCGGGCTCGCCGCCTCGCTCCCCCGGGCGCTCGCCCGACGGGTCGAGGCCATCCTCGAGGGTGCCACGCGACGCGAGCTCGTCGAGGAGGCCACCCTCGTCGCCCTCGAGGCCATCGAGCGCGAGCCGTGAGGCGCCTGCCGTGAGGATCGCCAGGCTTCGCATCGACGGCTACGGCCTGTTCAGCAGCTTCGAGCTCGCCGACCTCGATGCGTCCTTCACGGTGGTCCTCGGGCCGAACGAGGCGGGCAAGTCCACGCTCCTCGACTTCCTGCGCGGCGTGCTCTTCGGCTTCCCGGACCGACGCCGCTCCCTCCCCTACCACGCCCCGCTGCGCGGCGGGCGCCACGGCGGCGCCATCCACCTGCTCGACGAGGAGGGCCAGCGCTGGACCGTCGAGCGCTACGTCGACGCCCGCCAAGCCACCATCACCGCGCCCGACGGCAGCCTCGCCACCGAGGAGGCGCTGAAGCGCCTGCTCGGTGGCGCGGACGACGCGCTCTTCCGCTCGGTGTTCGCCTTCGGCCTGAGCGAGCTCGCCTCCTTCGAGACGCTCGACCAGGACGAGGTACGCGACCTCGTCTTCTCGGCCGGCGTCCTCGGCGCCGGGCGCTCGGCGACCCGGGCCGTCCGGGAGCTCGAGCGTCAGCAGGCGGCGCTGGCGCGCCCGCGCAAGGACGACGCCCGGGCGAACGAGCTCGGGCGCCGCCTCGCCGAGGTCGAGCGCGCCCTCGCGGCCGCCCGAGCCGCCGCCATGCGCTACCAGGTCGAGGCCGCGGCGCTGCGCCGCACGAGCGAGGAGGTCGCGCGTGCGAGGGACGAGCTCTCGCGCCTTCGACGGCGCGAGAGCGAGCTCCAGCGGCTGCTCGCCTGCGCCCCGATGCTCGAGCGCCAGCGCACGCTGCGCGCCGAGCTCGCCGGGCTCGAAGCCGGGAGCGCCGCCGACGCCCGCCTGCTCGAGCGCTCCGGCGAGGTCCGCGCCCTCGCGAGCGAGCGCTCCGGGCACGGCGAGCGCCTCGCCAAGCGCCGAGAGCTGCAGGCGAGCCTGGACGGTATCGAGCGCGAGCGAGCCGAGGTGCTGGAGCAGCTCGGTCCGGCGGTCGACGCGTCTCGCGCCGCGACGGCGGCGGTCGGCGCCGCCGAGCGCAGCGCCGCCGAGGAGCTCGCGCGGCGCGCGCGCGAGGAACGCGCCGCGCTCGGCGCCTGCCGGGAAGCGCTCGAGCGCGCCCGCGAGCGCCGGGTCCGAGCCGCCGTCGAGGCCGGGCCCGAGCCGCCGCGCGAGGCGCGCGCGATCGAAGACGCCCGGATCGTCCTCGAGGAGCTCCGCTCCCTCACCACCGAGCGCGAGCGCCTCGCCGCCCAGCGCGCCCAGGCCAGCGCGCTCAGCCGCCTGGCCGCAGACCGGGCGCGCGCCCCGGCACGCCGTCACGCCGCGGCCGCGGCGTGCCTCGCCCTCCTCGGCGCCGTCCTCGTCGGGCTCGCGGCGAGCGCCCCCGCGCGCGAAGGCCCCCTCGCCAGGCTCGTCGTGGTGCTCGGGGTCCTCGTGGCGCTCGTCGCGGCGGCGCTCGCCCTCCTCGAGGCACGGCGGCGGCCGGACCCCGGCGAGCCGGCGCCCGCCGCCGGCGCGATCGATCCCGATCGCCTCGCCACCGAGATCGAGCGGCGCGCGCGCAGCCTCGGCCTCCCGGCGGCGCCCGCCGCCGCTGAGCTCGAGGGCGCCGCCCGCCGCCTCGACGCCGAACGCCGGGCCCGCGAGCAGCTCGACGAGCGCCTGAGCCAGGCGGCCGAGGCGCAGCGAGCCGAGCGAGCGGCGGCCGACGCCGTTGCGGCGCGCGAGGAGGCGCTGCAGGCGCTCCGCGAACGCGCCGCGGAGCTCGCCGAGCGCAGCGGGCTTGGGCGCGAGCTCGAACCGGAGGGCCTCGAGCGAGCCCTCGAGCTCCTCCACAACCTCCGGCGGCTCGACGGCGCGCGCGAGCGGGTCGCCGACGCCCTCGCGAGGCTCGACGCGGAGATCGCCGACTTCGAGGGGCGCGTCGAGGCGCTCGCGAGCGCCTTCGGCGTCGACGGCCGTCTCGGCCAGGACGAGCGTCTCGCCGAGCTCACGGGGCAGGTCGAGAACGCCGCGGGGCGCGCCGCCCGGCGGGCCGAGGTGGGCCGGGAGCTCGAGGCGCTTGCGAGGACCCTCGAGGCGTCGCTCGGCGAGGGTGCCGCGGCGAGGCGCCTGCGCGACGAGCTCGAGCGCCGCGCGAGGGAGGACCTCGAGGACGAGCGCCGAACGCTCGACGCGCAGCTCGCCGAGGCGCAGGAGCGCTGGGAGCAGCTGCTCGCGAGGGAGCGGGACGCCCGGCGCGCGCTCGACGAGCTCCTCGGCTCCGACGAGGTGAGCCGGCTCGAGCTCGAGCGCGCCACGCTCGAGGCGGAGCTCGACGCCGCGCTGCGACGCTGGGCGGTGCTCTCGCTGGCGGGCCACCTGCTCGAGGAGACGCTCGCCCGCTACGAGCGCGAGCGCCAGCCGACGGTCATCCGCCGGGCGGCGGAGCTGTTCCGCGACGTGACCGCCGGCCGCTACGAGCAGGTCATCGCCCGCCAGGACCCCGATGGCCGCCGGCGCGGCATCGAGGTGCTCTCGGCCGCCGGACAGCGGATCGACGCCGCCGACCTGAGCCGGGGAACCGCCGAGCAGCTCTACCTCTGCCTGCGGCTCGCGCTCGCAGACACCTTCGCGCACGACGCGGCAGCGCTCCCGCTCGTCCTGGACGACGTGCTCGTCAACTTCGACCCCGCGCGGGCGCGCGCGATGGCCGGCGCCATCGCGGCCACGGCGGCGACGCACCAGGTGCTCGCCTTCACGTGCCACCCGCACCTCGCCGAGCTGCTCGGCGAGGCGGCCCGCGGCGCACGCCTCGTCGCGCTCGACCCCGGCGGCTGCTAGCGGGCCGGCGTGCCCGGATGCCGCTCGCGCGCCGCGACCGCCTCGTCCCAGCCGGTGACGACAGCGGCGAAGATGACGAACGTGAGCACGTGGACGCCCGTGCACCACAGGCAGATGGCCCTGATCGCGAAGAGCTCCGCGTCGATGAGGTAGGCGACGAAGCCCATCCCGACGACCGCGAGCACGAGTCGCGCCGGGGCGACGAGGGGATGCGCCGAGCGCCAGGCGCGCGGCAGCGACAGCGCGAGCATCGGCACGAAGAAGGCGAGGCCGAGGACGGCGACGGGGATCCCGAAGACCGAGGACTGCGGGCTCGTCGTCACCTTCTCGCAGTTGAGCGTGGAGGTCGTCGGACAGGCGAGGAGGGCGTTCGCCGTGTAGTGGGCGGCGGTGAGGTAGGCGGCGATGCCGAGGCCCACGGCTGCGGCCCCGGTCGTGACGAGCGCCCGCCACGGCCGGGGCCCCGCCGCCGCGGTGGGGTGCCGCCCGAGAGCGGCGCGGGCTCGCGGGGTGCCGAGGCGGCGCCGCGGGAGATGCGGCGCCGGCGGCGCGGAGCGAGGCGAGCGGCCCCGAGCGCCCGTCGGTGGCTTCGGCACTACCCGGTCGGCTTCGTCGCGAGCAGGACCTTGCGTGCCGCCGTGACCCCGCTCGACCGGCACACGCTCGCGGGCTTCCCGCCGTCGAGGATGCAGATCGCCGCGCTCAGGTAGTTCGCCTGCGCGACGAAGACCGCGCCGCCGAGCGCCCGACCGGTCGCCGAGTTGGGCGAGCGGATCGCCGCGGCGATCTCGCTGCGCGCCGGGCCGCCGCCGGCGAGGGCCGGGAGCACCTGGGCGTCGAAGGCGGGCGCCACGCCCTCGGAGACGAAGCGGTTCCCGATGTCGATGAAGGGGATCGATCCCTCGTTCGCCACGCTCCCGTACGGCGGCGCCTCGTACTTCGCGTAGAGCCGGCTCACCTCCGGCGGCAGGGGGGTGAGCCGGTTGCGGTTGCGGTCCGACGCCTCGTAGGGCGTGAACGCCACGTAGGGACTCGAGTAGGAGGACTTGTAGAAGGAGAAGGTGGGGATGTTGTAGTCCGTCGCCGCCGAGCGCGTGAGCTTCACGCCCGAGAACGAGCCGAAGCGGCCGAGCGCGGCGAGCAGCGACCACCGGTACATCGCGCAGTAGGGGCAGAACTCGCCGCCGACGTAGACGAGGCGCGGCTTGCCTCCCGAGCGCAGCGCCGGCTGGCCACGCGTGACGAGGAACGGGGAGCCCTCGCCGCTCGTGCCGACCGCGTCGAACGTCGAGGCCGGGACGCTCGTCACGGACCGCACGAGGGCGACCGGCGCGAGCGGCGGGTTCCGGTCGGCCGCGGTGTTCGGCGGCGGGCCCGACGACCCCGTCAGCCGGGCGACGACGAGGGCCACGACGGCGATGACGACCGCTGCGACGGCGATCCAGCCGAGGAGCGGGGCACGGTGCCGGCGCCGGCTGCGCTCGAGGCGGCGCTGGGCACCCGCCGACGCCGGCCGGGCCCCCGGCGCGCCGAGCCGCCGAGGCCCCGCCGCGCCGGGCGCGGGGCGCGGCCTGCTCTGACCTGCCATGAAGCGTTCTCCCCTCAGCGAGTCGGCTCAGTCTACCGGCCGGCCTGCCCGACGAGCGGCCGGCACGACCTCACGGCGCGCTGCTCGCGAAGGGCACCGCTTCGGCCGCGAAGAGCCGGCCCGCGCGGGTGAGCGCCCCGGGTGCGAGCTCGCGGACGCGCCCGGCGGCGGCGAGGCTCGCCGGCGAGGCGGCGCCGGCGAGCAGCGAGGCGAGCGCGCCGACGTCGAGCGCGAGCTGGGCGGGCGCGCCGGTCCGCTCGGCGTGGCCTCGGCCCTCCCAATCCGACTCGAGCACCCAGCGTCCCTCGTTCCAGCCGCAGCGCCCGTCGGCGACCTCGAAGGTGAGCGAGCCAGCGGCACCGTAGCGGCGGAGGGGGACGGCGGCGGCCACGTCGACGACGCGCAGCCAGGTGGCGTCGCGCACCGCGAGGACCTCGAGCGAGCGGGGATCGGCGAGCGCGTGGCGGAGCGGCTCGTCGAGCGGCCGCTGGGCGAGGCAGATCCCGCCGGGCGCGTCGAGCTCGGCGAGGACGCGCCACAGCCCGCCTGCAGCCGCCACCGAGCGGACGCACAGGTCCTCGACGAGCGCCTCGCGCCCGGCGGGCGACGCGGCGAGCTCGTAGGCGAGGAAGCCGGCGACCTCGCCACCTTCGACCCAGGCCACCCAGCGGCGCGCCGCGCCGTCGGGGCCGGGAAGGTCCGCGAGCTCCTCCTCCCACCACGCCCGGGTGCGCGCCAGCTCGCCGAGGATCGACCGGCGTGCCGCGTCGAAGGCCGCCGGCAGGGTCTCGAGCGCCTCGGTCGCCGAGAGCGGCCGCGGGCCGCCGCGCGCCGGCTCGGCCGCGGCGAGGACGAGGCCGCCCGGCGCGAGCCGGTAGCGGGCCGACCAGCTCGCCGGGCCGAAGCCGAGGCGACGGTAGCGGGGGGCGGACGCGGCGTCGAGCACGAGGAGGGCCTCCCCGCTCCCGCGGGCGACCTCGAGCAGGCGCCCGAGCAGTGCGGAGAAGAGGCCCCTCCCCCGGTGCGAGGGCAGCACCGCGACGTCGGCGACGCCGGTCGCCGCCGAGACGACCGGACCGGGCAGGGTCAGCTCGATCGCCACGCTCGACGCCGTGGCGACGAGGTCGGCGCCGTCGAAGCACGCGAGGGCGCGTCCCGGCTCGAGGGCGGCGAGCAGTCGCGCCCGCTGCGGCGCGGGGAGGCCGACGCCGAAAGCGGCGGCGAGGCAGTCGGCGAAGGCCTCGAGCTCGTGCGCCTCGGGCGGGCGGACGATCGCGCCGCCCGCCACGCTCAGCCGCCGGCGCCCGGCGCGGACGCCCCCTCGAGCCGACGGCGGATCCGTACCACGACGTCCTCGGAGCCGTTCGCGTCGGCGCCCTTCGCCTCGAGGAGGGCCTGGCGGTCCGCCGCGGCCTCCGCCTCGGCCGAGGCGTCCGCCTTGGCGAGGCGGCTCTCGACGCCCTCCGCGGCGATGAGCTCGGCCTCGGCGACGAGCGCCTCGACCATCTCGTCCTCGGGGACGACGCGCACGATCTTCCCCCGGATGAACAGGTGCCCCTTGTGCCGGCCCGCGGCGATGCCGAGGTCGGCCTCGCGCGCCTCGCCCGGACCGTTCACGACGCAGCCCATCACGGCGACCTGGATCGGCAGGTGCAGCGCCTCGAGCGCCGCCTGCGCCTTCTTCGCCACCTCGATGACGTCGATCTCGGCCCGGCCGCAGGAGGGGCAGGCGATGAGGTCGAGCCCCCGGCGCTCGCGCAGCCCGAGCGACTCGAGCAGCACGCGCCCGGCTCGGGCCTCCTCGACGGGGTCGGCCGTGAGCGAGTAGCGGATGGTGTCCCCGATCCCCTCGGCGAGCAGCGCCCCGATCCCGGCGGTCGCCTTCACGAGCCCGGCGGGGGGCGGGCCGGCCTCGGTGACGCCGAGGTGGAGCGGGTAGTCGAAGGTCTCGGACGCCAGGCGGTAGGCGGCGATCATGAGCGGGACGTTCGAGGCCTTGACCGAGATCTTCACGTCCTCGAAGCCCACCTCCTGGAAGTAGGCGAGCTCCATCTTCGCCGACTCGACGAGCGCCTCCGGGGTGGCCCCGCCGAAGCGCCGGTAGAGGTCGGGGTGCAGCGAGCCGGCGTTCACGCCGATGCGGATCGGCACGCCGCGGTCCTTGGCCTCGCGGGCCACGAGCTTGATCTCCTCGGGCTTGCGCAGGTTCCCGGGATTGAGCCGCAGGCCGTGCACGCCCGCCTCGAGCGCGGCGAGCGCCATCTCGACGTGGAAGTGGACGTCGGCGACGATCGGCACCGGCGAGCGCGGCACGATCCGCGCGAGGCCCTCGGCGGCCTCGCGCTCGTTGCACGTGCAGCGCACGATGTCCGCGCCCGCGCCGGCGAGCGCGTAGATCTGGCGCAGCGTTGCTTCGACATCCGCGGTCTTCGTCGTCGTCATCGACTGGACCGAGATGGGCGCGTCGCCACCGACAGCCACCTTGCCGACCATGATCTGTCGGGTCCGTCGGCGGTTCGCGACGGCGACGCTGGCTCTCGCCATGGTCAGCTCCCTCCTCCGCCCGCCCGGACGCGGGCGCCTGCTCCCCAGCCTACCGGGGGTCCGCCGGCGGTTCCGGCCACTAGCCTCCGCCGAGGGTGGGCGGCTGGACGATGTTCGCGTAGAGGGCGCTCAGGCCGAGGACGACCATCCCCGCCAGGAAGAGGTAGGCGGCGGGCATGAGCTTCGCGACGTCCGCGTGGTAGCGGCGGCCGCGGCGAGAGCGCAGACGCTCGTAGCAGGCGATGGCGACGTGGCCGCCGTCGAGGGGCAGCATCGGGAAGAGGTTGACGAGGGCCACGAAGATGTTGATGGCGACGAGGATGTAGAGGAGCTCGGACACGTCGCGCTGGGCGGCCTGGGCGCCGATCTGCACGGCGCCGACGATCGAGAGGATCTGGCCGCCCTGGCTCTGGGACCCGGCCTCGCCCGAAGGCGGCGGACTGGCGGCCGTGGCGACGTGGTGCGCGAACGAGCGCAGGCCCGAGGGCGAGAAGACCTGGGCGATCCCCGTCGCCGTCTGCCGCGTCACGCTCCCGAGCATCGACCCGGCCCGCCACAGCGCGACGAGGGGGTTGGCCGTCTCGTCTCGCGTCTCGACGCCGAGCTCGACGCCGATGAAGCCGGTGGGCCGTCGCGCGGCCGGAACGGCCGGCTCGGGCCCGCTGGCCGTGGGCAGCTCCACCCGACGCCCGTCGACCGGCGTCACCCACACGCTGAAGCGGCGCGCGCCGCGCTGGACCTCGAGGCGGACCGGCGTCCCGGGGTGCGACCGGATGAGGCGGACGAAGGCGGCGTCGCCGACGCGCCGGCCGTCGGCCGCGACGATGACGTCGCCGGGCTCGAGCCCGGCGCGGCTCGCGGGGCTGCGGCCGTGCGCGAGGGGGATCATGGCCGAGACGACGGGGCGGCCCGTCGAACGGGGCACGCCCGAGAACGCGACCATGCCCCACAGCAGGAGGAAGGCGAGGACGAAGTGCGTCGCCGACCCGGCCGACGCGACGAGGATGCGGCGGGGGAAGCTCGCCTGGCGGTAGGAACGGGGCTCGTCGGCCGGGTCGATGCGCTCGAGCGACGTCATGCCGACGATGCGCACGTAGCCGCCGGCGGGGATCGCCTTCACGCCGTAGTCGGTCTCCCCGCGCCGCACCGACCACAGCCGTGGCCCGAAGCCGAGGAAGTACTCGGTGACCTTCATGCCCGAGAGCTTCGCCGTGACGAGGTGGCCGGCCTCGTGCGCCATCACCATGACGACGAGCGCGAGGACGACGACGAGGACGGCGAGGCCGTGCAGCGCGAGCGCGAGCGCGACGACGAGCGCGACGCCGAGCGCGAGGCGGGCGAGCGCCCGCCGGTTCGCCGCGGACGCGCCGCTCACTCGCGCCCCGACAGCGCGGCGCGCGCCGCGGCGCGCGCCGCGGCGTCGGCGGCGAGCACGTCGCCGACCTCGACGAGCTTCGTCTCCTCGTGGGCGGCGAGCGCCTCCTCGACCACCTCGGCGATGGCGAGCCAGCCGATCCGGCCCTCGAGGAAGGCCTCGACCGCGACCTCGTTCGCGGCGTTGAGCCACGCCGGCGCGCTGCCCCCCGCCCGGCCGGCAGCGTAGGCGAGGCTGAGGAGTCGGAAGGTCTCGACGTCGGGCGGCGCGAAGTCGAGGCGCGCGAGCCGGGCCCAGTCGATCCGGCCGAAGGGCTGCGAGCAGCGCTCGGGGTAGGTGAGGGCGTAGGCGATCGGCAGGCGCATGTCGGGCTGCGACAGCTGGGCGATCGTCGCGCCGTCGCAGAACTCGACCATCGAGTGCACCACCGACTGGGGGTGGACGACCACCTCGATCCGGTCGTAGTCGATGCCGAACAGCTGGTGCGCCTCGATCACCTCGAGGCCCTTGTTCATGAGCGTCGAGGAGTCGACGGTGATCTTCGGGCCCATCTTCCAGGTCGGGTGGGCGAGCGCGTCTGCCGGCGCGACGTCGGCGAGGTCGGCGAGGCGCCGGCCACGAAACGGCCCGCCGCTCGCGGTGATGACGATCCTCGCCACGTCGGCCGGCGCCTCGGGGCCGCCCGCCGGCCCGGGGAGAACGGCGCTCGTCACGTGCCGGCGCTCGCCGAGGCACTGGTGGATGGCGCAGTGCTCGGAGTCGACCGGGACGATCTCCGCCCCCGGAGTCGCCCTCGCCGCCTGGACGATCGGGGCACCCGCGACCAGCGACTCCTTGTTCGCGAGGGCCAGCCGGCGGCCCGACCGGAGCGCCTCGAGGGTGACGGGGAGCCCGGCGAAGCCGACCACGGCGTTGACCACCACGTCGCCGAGGGACCCGAGCGAGCCGAGCGCCCCCGGCCCGGCGCGCACCTCGACGCCTCGGGGGACGCGACGCTCGAGCTCGCGCGCGAGCGACTCGTCGTCGACGGCGACGACCTCCGGCCGGAACTCCGCTGCCTGCGCGGCGAGGGCGTCGAGGGAGCGGCGCGCGCCGAGCGCCGCGACGGCGAGGCGCCCCTCGGAGCGCCGGATGACGTCGAGTGCCTGCGTCCCGATGGAGCCGGTCGAGCCGGCGATGCTGACGCGCCGCGCCGCGCTCATCCGAGGTTGAGCAGCCGGACGGCGAAGTAGGCGGCCGGCATGACGAAGAGCAGCGCGTCGACACGGTCGAGGACGCCGCCGTGCGCGGGCAGGAGCCGTCCCATGTCCTTCACCTTGAGGTCGCGCTTCACGAGCGACTCCGTGAGGTCCCCGAGCGGCGCCACGACGCAGGTGAGCGCCCCGAACACGAGCGCGCTGCGCAGCGAGAGCGGGTGGAGCCGGCTCAGCGCGAGGGCGGCGACGGCGAGCGTGAGGACGGTCCCGCCGGCGAGGCCCTCGAGGCTCTTGCGGGGGCTGATCGCCGCCGCGAACCGGTGCCTGCCCAGCTTCGCCCCGACGGCGTACGAGCCGACGTCGTGCGACACGGTGAGCACGACCGCGGCGACGAAGTAGGCCAGCCCGTGGCGGTGCGGGAAGCTCGAGGGAGCGAGCAGCAGGCCGGCGAAGGAGCCGAGCACCCCGACCCAGCAGACGACGAAGACGGTGACGGCGAGGTTGACGAGCGGGCGGTCGTGGCCGCCGAGGAGGAACCACGCCCCCCCCAGCACGACGGCGAGCGCGAGGACGAGCGCGATCGCCACGACCCCGCTCGCGTAGGCGCCGAGCACCACCGCCGGCACGGCGAGCAAGCCGATCAGCGTCGCCGGGGCGTACCCGGCGCGCCGGAGCGTGGCGAAGACCTCGCCGGCGGCGACGGTGACGACGAGGGCGGCCAGCACGGCGGTGGGGAGCGGTCCGGCGAGCACGCACACGAGCGCGACCGCCCCGACGACGAGCCCCGTCGCCGTCGCCGCCGCCGCGCTGCGCCGGGCGGGCGCCTCCGGACGGGCACGGGCCCGACGGGACGACGCGAGGTGGCGAGGGCGTGCCTCGCGCCGCGAGGCTGGCGGGTCGGGGAGGAGCTCGGCCCACGGGTGCTCGTCCTCGTCGCCGGCGCCGGAGATCGACGTCGACGCGGACGCCCCGGGGCGCGCCGGGTCGTCGCCCGGCGCCTCGCGCTCGTCGAGGGTCGCCGCGTCGGCGAGGAAGGAGAGGTCGACCTCGTCGTCCCAGTCCTCGGCGTGCTCCCGCCACGTCGGCCGGCGCGGCCCCACGAGCGGCTCGTCCTCGCCCTCGCCGAGCAGGACGCGCGGCACCTGGCCCGTCGGCGGGTCGGTCCAGTCCGGCAGCTCGAAGGCCGGCGCCGAGCTGCTCGTCGACCGGGCCTCCGGCGGGCGCGGGGTGCTCGCCGCGCCGAGACCGGCCGCGACCGCCGCCTCCAGCGCGCTGATGCGCACCTCGCCGGTCGCCGGGCCCGGCTCGTGTCCGGCGCGAGGACCAGCGCTCTCGCCGCCGCCTGCCACGGGGTCCGCCTCGTGCTCCAACACCGCCTCCCTCGGCACCGGCGCGCCGCGACGGCGGCGCGCCGGCTTCAGACCTCGAGCAGCTCCTGCTCCTTGTGGGCGAGCAGCCGGTCGATCTCGGCGACGAGCTCGTGCGTCATGCGCTCGAGCTCCCGCTCGGCGCGCTCGAGGTCGTCCGAGGAGATCTCCCCGTCGCGCTCGAGCGCCTCGAGCTCGTGGCGCACCGCGCGCCGCACGTTGCGCAGCGCGATCCGCCCCTCCTCGGCGCGCTGGCGAACGAGGCGGACGAGCTCCCGGCGCCGCTCCTCGGTGAGGGGCGGGAAGACGAGGCGGATGAGCTTGCCGTCGTTCGACGGGTTGACGCCGAGGTCCGACGCCTGGATCGCCTTCTCGATCGCCTTCAGGGCGCCGGCGTCGTAGGGGTGGACGACGAGGACGCGCGCCTCGGGCACCGAGAAGCTCGCCAGCTGCTGGAGCGGCACCTCGGCGCCGTAGTAGTCGACCTTCAGCCGCTCGAGCACCGCCGGGCTCGCCCGGCCCGTCCGCACGCTCGCGAACTCGCTCTTCGCGTGCTCGATCGCGCCGTGCATGCGCGCCCGGCACTCCTCGAGCGCCGCCGCGGTCAGCTCGTCCGCGCTCACCGGATCAGCGTACCGATCCGCTCGCCGGCGAGGGCGCCGTGGATGTTCCCGGGGGTCATGATGTCGAAGACGAGGATCGGGATGCCGTTGTCCTTGCAGAAGGTGATCGCCGTGAGATCCATCACGCGCAGGTCCTTCTCGATGACCTCGCCGAAGCTCACCTCCTCGAAGCGCTCGGCGCTCGGGTCGGTGCGCGGGTCGGCACTGTAGACGCCGTCGACGCCCGAGTGGGTGCCCTTCAGGATCACCTGCGCCTCGATCTCGGCAGCCCGCAGGGCGGCCGGGGTGTCCGTCGTGAAGAAGGGGTTGCCCATCCCCGCGGCGAAGATGACGACGCGCCCCTTCTCGAGGTGGCGGATCGCCCGCCGCCGGATGTAGGGCTCGCAGACCTGCTCCATCTGGATCGCGGAGAGGACCCGCGTCGGCAGCCCCTCGTTCTCGATGGCGTCCTGGAGGGCGAGGGCGTTGATCACGGTGCCGAGCATGCCCATCGTGTCGGAGGTGGCGCGGTCCATCCCCTGCCCGGCGCCGTGCTGGCCCCGCCAGATGTTGCCGCCGCCGATCATGACCGCGAGCTCCACGCCGAGCTCGGCCTGGGAGAGCGCGATCTCCTTCGCGATGCGCCGCACCGTCGCGGCGTCGATCGTCTCGTCGCTCGCCGAGCTCGCCAGCGCCTCCCCGGACAGCTTGAGCACGGCGCGGCGCCAGCGGGGCTGGCGCCGTTCTCCCGAGGCGGGCGCCGGGACGGCCACTAGCGCCTCGCGCGCTCAGGCACCGACGACGACCTGCGCGAAGCGGCGCACCTCGGCGGGGCCGAGGAGCTGCGCGATCGTCCGCTTCTCGTCCTTCGCGTACGGCTGCTCGAGCAGGACGCGCTCCTTGAACCACCCGTTGAGGCGCCCCTCGATGATCTTCGGCAGCTGCGCCTCCGGCTTCCCCTCGTTGCGCGCGATGGCCGTGATGGTCTCCCGCTCGGCCGCGACGGCCTCCTCGGGGACGTCCTCGCGCCGGAGGTACTCGGGCCGGGCGAAGGCGATGTGCACCGCGACGTCGTGCGCCAGCTCGGCGCTGCCCCCGGCGAGCTCGACGAGGACGCCGTTCACGCCGCGCCCGTTCTGGACGTGCAGGTAGCTGTCGAGGACGGCGTCCTCGGAGGCGACGAAGCGCGCGTGCTCGCCGACGGCGATGTTCTCCTTGAGACGCACCTTGAGCTCGTCGACCGCCTCGGAGAACCGGCCGAGGGCCTCCTCGCCCTCGGTGGCGAGCGCCTCGGCGAGGTTGTCGACGAGGGCGACGAAGTCCGCGGACTTGGCGACGAAGTCGGTCTCGCACTCGAGCGCGACGACCGCGCCCCGCCGGCCCTGGTCGGTGACGACCACGGAGACCGCGCCCTCGGCGCGCTCGCGCCCCTCGCGCCGGGACGCGCCCGCCAGCCCCTGCTCGCGAAGCCAGCGCCGCGCCTTCTCGAAGTCGCCGTCGGCCTCCTGCAGGGCGCGCCGGACGTCGAGGATCCCCGCGCCGGTGGCCTGGCGGAGCGCCTGGATCTCCCTCGCGCTGATCGTGGCCATCGCCTCAGGCCTCCTGGACCGCCGCGAGGGGGACCGGAGCCGGTGGCGGCGGTCCCGCGGCCGCCTGCAGGTTCTCGGCGGCGCGCCGCGAGGCGATGAAGCGCCCCTCGAGCACGGCGTCGGACATGATGCGGCACATCAGCCGGCCCGCCCGGATCGCGTCGTCGTTGCCCGGTATGACGTAGTCGACCACGTCGGGGTCGCAGTTCGTGTCGACCACCGCGACCACGGGGATGCGCAGCTTGTTCGCCTCGGTGACCGCGATGTGCTCCTTCTTCGTGTCGATGACGAAGATCGCGTCCGGGAGCCGCTTCAGGTTGCGGATGCCGCCGAGGTTGCGCTCGAGCTTCGCCAGCTCACGAGCGAGCGCGAGCGCCTCCTTCTTCGGGAGGGTGTCGAACTCGCCGGCACGCCTGGCCGCCTCGAGCTCGACGAGCTTGCGCACCCTCGACGAGATGGTCTCGAAGTTCGTGAGCATCCCGCCCAGCCAGCGCTCGTTCACGTACGGCATGCCGCAGGCGGTGGCGAACTCGGCGATGGGGTCCTGGGTCTGCTTCTTCGTGCCGACGAACAGCAGCGTCCCGCCGTCGGCGACGAGGTCGCGCACGAACGAGTAGGCCACCTCGAGGAGCGAGAGCGTCTGGCGCAGGTCGATGATGTAGATCCCGCTGCGCTCGCCGTAGAGGAAGCGCTTCATCTTCGGGTTCCACCGGCGGGTCTGGTGCCCGAAGTGGACCCCCGCTTCGAGCAGCTGCTTCATCGTGACGACCGCCACGCGTGCTCCTTCCCAACGGTTCTCGGATCCGGACGGCGCGCCCGCAGGCGACCGTGGGTGCGTCCGGACGTGTCGCTCACTCGCCCTCGACCGGGCAGCGAAGATGGTAGCCGCTGGCGGGGGCGCCCCGGTCAGGCGCGCGGGTGCGCCGAGCGGTACACGCCGAGCAGGCGCTCTCGCGAGACGTGCGTGTAGACCTGGGTGGTCCGCAGGCTCGCGTGGCCGAGGAGCTCCTGGACGACGCGCAGGTCGGCGCCGCCGTCGAGGAGGTGCGTCGCGAAGCTGTGCCGCAGCGCGTGCGGGTGGGTGGGCGAGAGCGCCCGGCGGTCGAGGATGCGGCGCACGTCGCGAGGTCCGAGCCGGTGCCCGACGCGGTTGACGAAGAGCGCGGCGGGCGGCGTCGCCTCGGTGACGAGGTGCGCCCGGCCCGACTCGAGGTAGGCGGCGAGCGCCTCCACGCACGGTCCCGACATCGGCACGCGCCGCTGCCGGCGCCCCTTTCCCCAGGCGGTCACGAAGCCGGCGTCGAGGTCGACGTCGCCGAGGTCCAGGCCGCAGCACTCGCTCACCCGCAGCCCCGAGCCGTAGAGGAGCTCGACGACCGCGTCGTCGCGCCGCTCGAAGGCTGCGGCGCGCGCGTCCGTCGCCGGGGCGCGCGGCGGCTCGAGGAGCGCGTCGAGCTCCTCGGGGCGCAGCACGCGTGGCAGGCGTGCCGGCCCGCTCACCGCCGAGAGGCGGCGCGCCGGGTCGCTCCCGCACAGGCCGCGGCGCGCCGCGAAGGCGAAGTAGCGGCGCAGGGAGGCGACCTTGCGGGCGATCGAGCGCCGCGCGTAGCCGCGCGTCGTGAGGTAGGCGAGGTAGCGACGCAGGAGGAGGCGGTCGACCTCCCCCGGCTCGGCGACCCCCCCGCGCGCCGCCCAGCTCGCGAAGGCCGCGACGTCGCTCGCGTACGCCCGCACCGTGGCGGGCGAGGAGGCCTGCAGCGAGCGGACGAACGCGTCGATCTCCCAGCTCACGCCGGTATGCTACCGGCGGAGCCTCGCGCGGCTGGGGCGGCGCGCGCCACGGCCCGACGCGCGAGAACATAGGCGGATGGCGAGCCACATCCTTCTCGTCGAGGACGACGAGCGAATCCGGACCTCGATGCGCCTCGCCCTCGAGGACGAGGGCTACGAGCTGAGCGAGGCCTCGAGCGGCGAGGAGGCGCTCGCCCTCTTCGCCCGGCTCCCCACCGGGCAGCCGTTCGACCTCCTCATCGTCGACATCATGCTCCCGGGCATGGACGGCTTCGCCTGCTGTCGCGAGCTGCGCCGCCAGAGCACGGTGCCGATCATCATGGTCACGGCGCGCACCGACACCCACGACGTCGTCGCCGGCCTCGAGGCGGGCGCCGACGACTACGTGACGAAGCCGTTCGAGCCGAAGGAGCTGGCGGCGCGCATCCGCGCGCTGCTGCGCCGGGCGCGCACGACCGACGGCCAGCCGTCGGTCCTCTCCTTCGGCCAGCTCGAGATCCTCCCCGAGGCCGGCGTCGTGCGCCTCGCGGGCGAGGAGGTCCACCTGACCCGCACCGAGTTCCTCCTCCTGTGCGAGCTCGCCGCCCACGCGGGCAAGGTGCTCTCGCGCGAGCAGCTCCTCGAGCGCGTCTGGAGCTACGACTACTTCGGCGACGGGCGTCTCGTCGATGTCCACATCCGCCGGCTGCGCACGAAGGTCGAGCTCGACCCGGCGAACCCGACGCACGTCCTCACCGTGCGCGGGCTCGGCTACAAGCTCGCCCCCTAGCGCCGATGCGCGCCCGGTTCCGACCGCTGCGCCGCCGGCGCCGGGCGCGCCGAGCCCGCATCGGGCTGCGGACGCGCATCTCGATCAGCTTCGCCCTCGGCGCGCTCGCCCTGTCGGTGGCCCTCGCCACCGCCACCTACCTCACCGTCCGCTCGTCGATCCTCCACCAGGAGGAGAGCTCGATCGAGAGCACCGTGTTCGCCAACGCGCTGCGGGTGCGCAACGCGCTCGAGGGCAACCCCTCCCAGCTCGTCGCCATCCTCGCGCAGGTGGACGCCTCCTCCCGCCCACCCGGCGCGGCCTGCCTCGGGCCTCGGGCGACGCCGCAGTGCTCCTACTCGCTCCTCCTGCGCGGCGGCCAGTGGCACTCCACCCAGCTCAGTCCGATCGACCTGCCCACCTCGCTGCTCGACACGGCGATCGGCGGGACGCCGGCCGAGCAGATCTTCGCCCTGAACGGGGCCCCGGTGATCGCCGTCGGCGTCCCGATCCGGGCCATGCACGCCTACTTCGTCGAGGTCTTCTCCCTCGACGAGGTGGCGCGCACGCTGCGCATCCTGCTCGCCTCGCTCGTCGCCGCGGCGCTCGCCACCGCCCTCGCCGGCGCCGTCCTCGGCCGGTGGGCGGCGAAGCGCCTCATGCGCCCGCTGCGCGACGTCGCCCAGGCGGCCCGCGCGATCGCGAGCGGCCGGCTCGACACGCGCCTCGAGACGGCGGACGTGAGCGACCTCGCCGTGCTCGCGTCCTCCTTCAACCAGATGGTCGACCGCCTCCAGCAGCGCATCGAGCGGGACGCCCGCTTCACCTCCGACGTGAGCCACGAGCTGCGCTCGCCCCTCACGACGGTGACGGCCGCCCTGAGCGTCCTCGAGGCGAGGCGCGCCGGGCTGCCGGAGCGCTCGCGCCAAGCGCTCGACCTGCTCGCCGCCGAGCTGCGGCGCTTCCAGCGGATGGTCGTCGACCTGCTCGAGATCTCCCGGCTCGACGGCGGGGCCGAGGCGCTCGACCTGCGCCCCACGAGCGTCGCTCGCCTCCTCAGCCACGCCGTGGGAGCCGCCGACCCCGCCGTGCCGACGGCCGTCGCCCCCGAGCTCGCCGGGCGCGACGTCCTCGTCGACCGCCGGCGCTTCGAGCGCATCGTCGCCAACCTCGTCGAGAACGCGGCCCGCTACGCCGGGGGCGCGACGCGCGTCGCGGCGGAGGCGTGCGGCGAGACGGCGGTCCGCATCTGCGTCGAGGACGCCGGCCCGGGCGTGCCGCCCGAGGAGCGCGAGCGGATCTTCGAGCGCTTCGCCCGCGGCTCGCACGCCGCCGGGCGCCGCGGCGCGGGGGACGGCACCGGGCTCGGCCTCGCGCTCGTCGCCGAGCACACGAGGCTCCTCGGCGGCCGGGTGTGGGTCGAGGACCGCCCGGGGGGCGGCGCGCGCTTCGTCGTCGAGCTCCCCCTCGCGCCCCGGGGTCTCGACGAGCTCGAGGACGGCGAGGAGTACGCCGAGGACGAGGCGACGGGCGGCGGCGCCCCGGCGCCGGTGCCGCTCGCCTCGGGGGACGGTTCGCCGGGGGTGGCGGCACGGTGACGCGGACCCGGATCGGGGCAGCGCTCGCCGCGCTGGCGCTCGGGCTGGCGCTCGGCGGCTGCGGCATCCCCATGGACGGCGCCGCGCACACGCTCTCGACGGACGCCATCCCCGCCGACCTGCTCGCGCCCTACGGCAGGTCCACCACGCCGACGACGCTCCAGCGGGGCACCTACCACTTCCTCGTGTACTTCCTCTCCCCCGCCGGCTACCTCGTGCCCGAGCGGCGCTACGTCTCCCAGCCGCCGACCGCCGACGACGCCCTCGACTTCCTCGACCTCGGACCGACCGCCTCCGAGGGTCGCGCCGGCGTGACGACGGCGCTCAGCCAGCCGCCCCACGAGCCCGCGCTCACGCCGATCGCCATCAACGCGAGGACCGGCGTGGCGACCGTCACCCTCGACCACACCTTCGACTCCATCTTCGGCGTGCAGCTCTACGAGGCGCTCGGCCAGATCGTCTACACCCTCACCGAGCCGGGCTACGGCATCCGCAAGGTGACCTTCCTCTTCGACGGCGTGCCCGAGAACTACCTGCCGAACGGCACCTTCACGCTGCGTCCCGTGGACCGCGCCGACTACGCGGCGCTCGTCGCGCCCGCGAGCGGCCGCCGGGTCGGCGCCCGCTGAGCATCCTCGTCGGGATCGCGCTCCGCCGCGCTCGCGCGCCTCGCGGGCGCCAGCGAGGCGCGCAGGAGACGGTGCCCAGCGCTCGGCGGGGTGCGAACCCGGGGCGGCGCTGCCCGGCTACGTGCTCGCCGCGCCGGCCGGCTCGGCGACCACGCCGTCGAAGGGCACCCGCCTCGCGTCGGACCACAGGCGCTCGAGGCCGTAGTACTCGCGCTCGTGCCGGTCGAAGACGTGCACGACGAAGTCCCCGTAGTCGAGGAGGACCCAGCGCGCCTCGCGCAGCCCCTCGGTCCGGCGCTCGGCGCCGCCCGCCTGGCGGACACGCCGTGAGACCTCGTCGACGATGGCACGCACCTGGCGGTCGTTGCGGCCGCTCGCGACGACGAAGTAGTCGGTGATGCCGATGAGCGGCCCGACGTCGAGGATCACGGTCTCGTCGTGCGACTTCGCCGCGGCGGCGCGCGCCGCGGCGAGGACGTGCTCGAAGCTCAACGCGCCCCGCGCGGGCTCGCGAGGCGCCCCCCGCGCCCCGGTGGCCACCCTCGAGCGACGGCAAGCGACCGTGTCATTCCGCCCCAGCGTACAGCCGCCGCTCTCGGATGAGGCGGATGGCCTGCTCGGGCACGAGGAACTCGAGCGGGCGCCCCGTGGCCGCCCGCTCGCGCAGCTCGGTGCTCGACAGCTCGAGGCCCGGGATCTCGACCGTCGTGACGCGGAACCCGGCGAGCTCGCCGGCGGCGCGCTCCAGGCGCGCGCCAGGCCGGTTGACGACGGCGAGGGTGACGAGACGGCGCACCTCGTCGAGCCGCTCCCAGGTACCGAGCCCGGCGGCCACGTCGGCGCCGACGAGGAGGAACAGCTCGGCCCCGGGGTAACGACGGGCCAGCTCGGCGGCCGTGTCGGCGGTGTAGGAGGGCCCGCCCCGCTCGATCTCGATCGAGCTCGCCTCGAGGCCCTCCACGCCCGCGATGGCAGCCTCGACGAGCGCGAGGCGGTCCAGCGCCGGCGTGACGGCGCGCCCACCCACCTTCTGCCACGGCTCGTTCGCGACGACGAGCAGGACGCGGTCGAGGCGCAGGTCGTGGCGAGCGTTCACCGCGGCCACGAGGTGGCCGACGTGGATGGGGTCGAAGGTGCCCCCGAAGATGCCGAGGCGGGCGATGCCCGGGTGCGCCCTCGGCTCGCGGCGTCTCTCGGAATGCGTCGCTCGCGCCACTGCGGCAGACTAGGCGACCGGTCGCAGCCGGCAGCGCCCACAGGCCCGTGCCCACCGCAGCCGCGGTAGGGCGCCTAGGCTTGCTGCATGGCGACGACGCACCCCGAGTCCCACGGGCGCGCCCGACCCGACGGCCGTCCGGCGGCGGCCTGGACGCCGCAGGCCTGGCGCGAGCGCCCGGCCGTGCAGCTGCCCGAGTGGCCCGACGCCGACGCCCTCGAGGCGGCGCGGCGCGAGCTCGCCGCGCTCCCGCCGCTCGTGTTCGCCGGCGAGGCGCGGCGCCTCAAGCGGGCGCTCGGCGCGGTCGTGAACGGCCGCGCCTTCCTCCTGCAGGCCGGGGACTGCGCCGAGTCGTTCAACGACCTGAGCGCCGACTCGATCCGCGACAAGCTGAAGGTCATCTTGCAGATGGCCGTCGTCCTCACCTACGGGGCCGGCGTGCCGGTCGTCAAGCTCGGCCGCATCGCCGGTCAGTTCGCGAAGCCGCGCTCGTCACCGGTGGAGCGGGTCGGCAACGTCGAGATGCCGGCGTTCCGCGGCCACATCGTGAACGACGACGCGCCCATCCCCGCGGCGCGCGTCCCCGACCCCTGGCGCATGGTCACCGCCTACCACCACGCCGCGTCGACGCTCAACCTCCTGCGCGCCTTCACGAAGGGCGGCTTCGCCGATCTCTCGCAGGTGCACGCCTGGAACCAGGAGTTCGTCGCGACGAGCGCCGAGGGCCGCCGCTACGAGGCGATCGCCGAGGAGATCGACCGGGCGCTCGCCTTCATGGCCGCGTGCGGGGTCGACCTCTCGCACGAGGCCCCGATCCAGCAGGTGGACCTCTACACGAGCCACGAGGCGCTCCTCCTCGACTACGAGGAGGCGCTGACGCGCGTCGACTCGCTCACCGGCGACTACTACGACTGCTCGGCGCACATGCTCTGGATCGGCGAGCGCACCCGTCAGCTCGACGGCGCGCACGTCACCTTCCTCGCCGGCGTGCGGAATCCCGTCGGCGTCAAGCTCGGGCCCGCGGCCACCCCCGAGGAGGTGCTCGCCCTCTGCGAGGCGCTGAACCCCGAGCGCGAGCCGGGCCGGCTGACGCTCATCACGCGCCTCGGCGTCGACAAGGTGACCACGCTCCTGCCGCCGCTCGTGCGCGCCGTGGCGGACGCCGGGCACCCGGTCGTGTGGGCCTGCGACCCGATGCACGGCAACACCTTCACCTCCGAGGGAGGTCGCAAGACGCGCCACTTCGACGACGTGCTCGGCGAGATCCGCGGCTTCTTCTCGGTCCATCGCGCCGAGGGGACCTGGCCGGGTGGGGTGCACGTCGAGCTCACCGGCGACGACGTCACCGAGTGCCTCGGGGGCGTGGAGGACATCCTCGAGGAGCACCTCCCGCTGCGCTACACGACCACCTGCGATCCCCGCCTCAACGCCCGCCAGTCGATCGACCTGGCGTTCCGAGTCGCCGAGCTGCTCCGGAGCTGATGCGGCGCCCCTGCTGGCGCTCGAGGGCGCCGTCCCTCCTCGCGCCCGGGCTGCTCGCGCTCGCCTGCGCGGCGCTCGCCGCGCCGCGACCGGCCGCGGCCGCCGCGCCGACGACGTCCGAGGCGAGCGGCCCGGCGGGCTCGACGACCACGACGACGCCGCCGGCGCAATCGTCGTGCTTCCCGCCGACCCTGCCCACGACGACCACCACGACGAGCACCACCACGACGAGCACCACCACGACGAGCACGAGCACGACGAGCACCACCACGACGAGCACGAGCACGTCGACGACGAGCACCACGACGCCCTCGAGCACGACGAGCACCACCACGACGAGCACGACGACGCCCTCGAGCACGACGAGCACCACCACGACGACCACGACGACGCCGCCGGTCCCGCCGCCGCCGCAGCTCGGCTACTACCTGCTCGAGTCGAACGGCGCGATCAGGGCATTCGGCGGCGCCGGCTACTACGGGGCGAAGCCAGGCGCCCCGCGGCGCGACGAGGTCGTCGCGGGCGCGGCGACGCCCGACGGCGGCGGCTACTGGGTCGTCACCGCCCGCGGCAACGTCGAGAACTTCGGCGACGCGCTCTTCCTCGGGTCCCCGGTCCACCGCCGCCTCCCCCGGCCGATCGTGGCGATGGCGCCCACCCCCGACGGCGGCGGCTACTGGCTCGCCACGGCGAACGGGGGGGTGCTCAACTTCGGCGACGCGCCCTTCTGCGGCTCAGCGGTGCACGACCACCTCCGGCGGCCGGTCGTCGCCATCGCGCCGACCCCCGACGGCGGCGGCTACTGGCTCGCCACGGCGAACGGGGTCGTCCGCTGCTTCGGCGACGCCGGCTGCTTCGGCTCGCTCTCCCACCCGCGCCGGCCGGTCGTCGCCATCGCGCCGACACCCGACGGACGGGGCTACTGGCTCGCCACGGCGGACGGGGGCGTGCACAACTTCGGCGACGCCGGCTTCTTCGGCTCGGCGGTGCACGTGCGCAAGCCCCGACCGATCGTCGCGATGGCAGCCACCCCCGACGGCGGCGGCTACCTCCTCGCCGGCTCGAGCGGCCGCGTCTACAACTTCGGGGACGCCCGCTTCGCGGGCTCGCTCGCCCACGCGCCGCCGCGCCGGCCGACGCACGTCGTCGACCTCGTCACGACGCTGGCGGTGCCCGCTGCCGAGGTCGTCGCGCTGCCCCACCACGTCTTCGGCTACGACGTGTCGAACTTCCAGTGCGCCCGGCGTGACTCGCACGCCGCGTCGACCTCGCTGCCGAGGACCTCCAAGCTCACGATCATCGAGGTCGCCGGCTGGCTCGACAACGCGGACAACCCCTGCCTCGCCGCCGAGGCGGCCTGGGCGACGCGCGCGGCGGGGGCGGACGGCGCGCCCTACGAGCTCTACCTGTTCGTCAACGCCCCCGACCGCAGCGCCGAGGCGGCGCGGCTCGGTGCGAGCGGCCCGCACGGCACGTGCGCCAACCTGGCGAAGGCGCGCGCCGCGTGCATCGCCTACAACTACGGCTACAACGGCGCCCGCCAGGCCTTCGTCTACGCGGCGTCCCAGAAGGTCCACTCCCTCCTGTGGTGGCTCGACGTGGAGGGCGCCCAGCTGTCGCCCGACGCGTACTCGAACTTCGCCGCTGGCCAGTACTGGTCGGCCTCGCCGGCGCTCAACGACGAGACGATCCAGGGCGCGATCGACGGCCTGCGCGCGGATGGCGTGCGCGTCGGGATCTACTCGACGAGCGTGCAGTACGCGCAGATCGCCGGCGACTTCGTGCCGGCCGGCGCCCGCGTCCCGCTGTGGGTCGCGGGCGTCGTGTGGACCCGACCGCCGTTCACCGAGGCCGGTCTCGCGCCGACCTCCGCCCTCGCACCCTGGTGCGCGGGGACCGCCCGCTACCTCGGGACCAGGCGCTCCGACCTGTTCGCCGGCGGCGTGCCCTGGATCCTGCAGGAGACGCCGGGGACGCTCCCCTCCCCCTACGGACTCGACCCGGACTACACCTGCTGAGCCGGGGCGGCCGGCGCCGCCTCGAGCTGCACCCACTCCGGCGTCGAGGCACGCAGACCCTCCCCCTCGAGCAGGTGGGCCGCGTCGGCGTAGCGCACGAGGCGCCACCGCCCCCCGGTGTGGTGCCACTCGGTGATCGAGGTGTGCTCGGGGTGCAGGCGCACCGCGGCGCCGTGGTCGGGGAGCGAGAGGAAACGGATGAGCGAGGCGTCGATCACGCCGCCGTGCGCGGCGACGACGACGAGCTCGCCGGGGTGGGCCGCAGCGATCCGCCGCAGGGCATCGGCGGCGCGGTCGAGGAAGCCGGCCCAGCTCTCGCCCCCGGGCGACAGCGGGAGCTCCGGGTCGTCGCCCGGCAGCGACCGCCGCCGGTAGCGGGCCTCGAACTGCGCCCAGGTGAGGCCGTCGGCCTCGCCGGGATGGCGCTCGCACAGCGAGCAGGTGCGCACCGGCGTGCCGAGGCCGAGGGCGTCCGACAGGATCTCGGCGGTCATGACCGCACGCGGCAGCACGCTCGTGTAGAGCGCGCTCGCCGTCGCGAACTCGCCCGTGCGCCGCAGCCGCCGGGCGAGCGCCTCGGCCTGGCGCACGCCGCGTTCGGTCAGCCCGCGGCAGCCCCGGTGGCCGCCGACGACCTCCTCCACGTTGCAGTGCGCCTCGCCGTGGCGCACGATCGCGAGGCGCGTGCCGGCCGCCACCTCGCCAGCTCCGGCGAACGCTCCCACGCACCGACGATACCGGTCCGGCGCGTCGGCGCACTCCCGAGCCCTACGTGAGCGCGGCGACGGCGGCCTGCAGCTGGCGCAGGTTGCGGCACTCGAAGAGCGCGTCGCAGTGCTGGGCGTAGCGCGCGATGACCGAGTCGCCGCTGCCCCAGTAGGCGCGGGGCTCGGGGTTGAGCCAGACGACCCGGCGCGCCCGCCGCCGGATGTCGGCGAGCAGGTCGTCGCGGGGCGGGTGGTAGTTGCTGCGGGCGTCGCCCGCGACGATGACCGTCGTCCGCCCGCTCAGCGCGCCGCGCGCGTAGCGCTCGTGGAAGACGGCGAGCGCGCGCCCGTAGTCGGAGTGGCCCTCGGGACCGCACGCGTCCGCCTCGAGCGCGAGCGTGGCGAGGGCCTCGCCGATCGAGCCGGCCCGCCGGAAGACGCGCGTCACCTCGTCGAGCCCGTCGACGAAGACGAAGGTGCGCACGCCCGAGAACTGCGACGCGAGGGCGTAGAGGAGCTGGAGCGTGAAGCGGGCAAAGGCGGCGACCGACCCGGACACGTCGGCCAGGACGACGATCTCGGGCCGCGCGACGCGCGGCGGCCGGTGGCGCACGTCGACGGGCACGCCGCCGGTGGAGAGCGAGCGGCGGATCGTGGCCCGGTAGTCGAGTGGCCCGAGGCGAGCGTGGCGTCGGCGCCGCGCCAGGCGGGCCGCGAGCGCCCGCGCCAGGGGCGCGACCGCCCGGCGCATGGCAGCGAGCTCCTGCGCGCTCGCGTGCGCGAAGTCGACGTCCGCGAGCAGGGGACGGCGCAGCTCCCGGGCGAGCGCGGCGCCGCCGCGCTCGGCGACGAGCGCGCGCCGGACCTCGTCCTCGACGAGGCGGCGCAGCGTCGCGGCGCGGCGCCGGAGCTCCTCGACCCGCAGGCGCGCCCCGAGCGACCCGAGGTCCGCCTCGAGGCGGGCGAGGGCGTCGTCGAGCCTCCCGGCCGCTCGCAGGAAGGCGAGCGCCCCGTCGAGGTCGAGGACGCGAAGCGCCCGGTCGACGTAGTAGGAGGGACCGACGGGCCGTCCCGGCTCGAGGCCCGCGAGCGCCACGGCGAGGCGCGCCAGGGCGGCGAGCTCGGCCGCCTCCCCGCTCGCGAGGGCGCGTCGGACCGCCGGCGCGAGGTCCTCCGCCCCCCCGCCGGGCGCGGCGCACGCCAGGCGTCGACCGGCGTCGGGCGCGGGAGAGAAGTAGGCGTCGAAGGCGCGCTCGAAGGCGGCCAGGTGCTCGGCCGACTTGACGAGGGTGGCTGCGAGCGCGCCGCGCAGCTCGGCGCGACGCGCGAGCCGGACGTGGCGCAGGCTCGCCGCCGCGTCGATCGCCTCGGTCAGCGACACCGGCACGCCGAGGGCACGCAGCTCCTCGACGAAGCCGAGGAGGACCTCGAGCACTACCAGCCCGTGGAGGCGAGCTCCTTCTCTGCCGCCTCGATGTCGGACTCGTACTTGAGGAGCAGGTTGAGCGTCGCCCGCGTCGTCGGCGCGTCGGCGTGGTCGGCCCCGAGCAGGACGAGGGCGCGCGCCCAGTCGAGCGTCTCGGAGATGGACGGGTGCTTGCGCAGATCGAGGGCGCGCAGGGACGCCACGAGGCGGGCCACCTCGTCGGCGAGGTGCTCGGCGATGCCGGGCACCTTGGCGAGCACGATCGCCCGCTCGCGGGCGACCGACGGGTAGTCGAGGTGCAGGTACAGGCAGCGGCGCTTCAAGGCCTCCGACAGCTCGCGCGTGTCGTTCGAGGTGAGGAAGACGAGGGGGACCTGCCGGGCGCGCACGGTCCCGAGCTCGGGGATCGAGACCTGCAGCTCGGACAGCGCCTCGAGCAGGAGCGCCTCCGTCTCGACCTCGACCCGGTCGACCTCGTCGACGAGGAGGACCACCGGCTCGCTCGAGCGGATCGCCTCGAGCACCGGGCGCGCCAGGAGGAACTCCTCGGCGAAGATGTCCTCCTCGAGCTCGCTCCAGTCCGAGGGCCCGGTGCCCCCGGCCTGCGTGGCCACCTGGATCCGCAGCAGCTGCTTGCGGTAGTTCCACTCGTAGAGGACCTTCGCCTCGTCGAGGCCCTCGTAGCACTGCAGCCGCACGAGGCGCACGCCGAGGGCGCTGGCGGCCGCCTTGGCGAGCTCGGTCTTGCCGGTCCCAGCCGGTCCCTCGACGAGCACGGGCTTGCCGAGGCGGCCGGCGAGGTAGACGACCATCGCCGTCGACGGCTCGGCGAGGTAGCCGACGCGAGCGAGGGCCTCGGTGGCCGCCTCGACCGAGCGAAAGCCGGGCGCCGGCGCGAGCCGCTCGGCGCCGCCCGTCACGCGCGCACCTGGCCGTCGCCCTCGATCACGTACTTCACCGACGTCAGCTCGCGCAGCCCCATCGGTCCCCGGGCGTGGAGCTTCTGGGTCGAGATCCCGATCTCCGCGCCGAGCCCGAGCTCGCCGCCGTCGACGAAGCGGGTCGAGGCGTTGACGAGGACCGCCGCGGCGTCGACCTCGGCCACGAAGCGCGCCGCCGCGCCGTAGTCGCTCGTCACGATCGCCTCGGAGTGGCCGCTCGAGTAGCGCGCGATGTGGGCGATCGCCTCGTCGAGGTCGTCCACGACGCCGACGGCGAGCTTGAGGCCGAGGAACTCCGTGGCGAAGTCCTCCTCGCTGGCGGCCCCGATGGCCGGCAGGACGGCGCGGGCCGCCTGGTTGCCGACGAGCTCGACCCCCCGCAGCGACCGGGCGACGCGCGGGAGGAACTGCGGCGCGACGGCGCGGTGGACGAGGAGGGTCTCCATCGCGTTGCACACGCTCGGCCGCTGCAGCTTGGCGTTGACGACGATGCGCTCGGCCATCGCGAGGTCCGCGCTGGCGTCGACGTAGACGTGGCAGTTCCCGTCGCCGTCGATGACGTAGGGGACGGTCGCGCGCTCGGTGACGAGCCCGACGAGCGAGGGGCCGCCCCGAGGCACGAGACAGTCGATGACGCCACGCAGGCGCACGAACTCCTCGACCGTCTCGTGCCGGACGTCCTCGACGAGGACGACGGCGTCCGGCGGCAGGCCGGCCTTCTCGATCCCGGCCCGCAGTGCGGCCGTGATCGCCTGGTTCGACTCGAGCGCCCCGGCGGAGCCGCGCAGGAAGGCCGCGTTGCCCGCCTTGAGGCACAGCCCGGCCGCGTCGGACGTCACGTTCGGTCGGTTCTCGTAGACGACGCCGACGACGCCGAGGGGGACGCGCACTCGTCGCACCCGAAGGCCGTTCGGCCGCACCCACCCGTCGACGACCTCGCCGACCGGGTCGGCGAGGCGCACGAGGGCCCGCAGCCCCGCTGCCATCGAGGCCAGGCGGTCCTCGGTGAGTCGCAGGCGATCGACGACGGTCGGGCCGGCGCCCTCGGCGGTCGCCCTGGCGACGTCGCGGGCGTTCGCCGCGAGGATCTCGGTGCCTCGAGCCTCGAGCGCCTCTGCGGCGAGCCCGAGCGCCTCGTCCTTGGCGGCGCTCGAGGCCGTGGCGAGGACGCGCGCCGCGGCCTTCGCCCGCTCGCCGAGCTTCAGCAGCGGAGTCGTGGCCATGCCCCAGGCTAGCCGACGCCGAGGTGGCGGCCCGGCGGGGCGGCGCCGTCCTGGTCGACGAGGACGACGAGGTCGTCGCGGTGCACGAGCTCGCCCGCCAGCTCGTCGGCGAGCTCGGCGGTGCGGCGCCCGAGCCACTCCGCGGCGCGCTCGGCGGGCAGGCGTGCGATCCCCTTGGCGAACACCTCGCCGTCGGGACCGACGATCTCCACCGCGTCCTCGGCGTCGAAGCGGCCCTCCACGGCGGTAGCGCCCGCCGGCAGGAGCGAGGCCTCGCGCTCGACGAGGGCGCGGCGCGCGCCTGCGTCGACGACGACGCGCCCGGCGGGCGGCCGGGCGAAGGCGATCCAGAGCTTGCGCGCCGGCAGCCGCCGCCTCGCGGGCAGGACGACCGTCCCGACGCCGGGCGCCGACGCGATGGCGTCCTCGAGGACGCGCGCGCGACCCGCCGCGGCGATGACGGTGCGCACGCCCGACCACGAGGCGATGCGCGCCGCGGCGAGCTTCGAGGCCATCCCGCCGCGGGCCCCCGGGCTCCCCGGCCCGCCCGCCGCAGCGAGGAGCTCCTCGTCGAAGGCGGTCACCTCCTCGACGAGCGAGGCGTCGGCGACGAGGCGCGGGTCGGCGTCGAAGAGGCCGGCGGTGTCGGTGAGCAGGACGAGGAGCTCGGCAGCGACGAGGTTGGCGAGGAGGGCCGCGAGCCGGTCGTTGTCGCCGAAGCGGATCTCGTCGTCCGCGACGACGTCGTTCTCGTTGACGACCGGCACGACGCCGAGCTCGAGGAGGCGCCGGATCGTGGCCCTCGCCTTCAGGTACTGGCTGCGCTCCCCGAAGTCGTGGGGGGCGAGCAGCACCTGCCCGCAGGCCAGGCCGTGCGCCGCGAGCGCGTCGTCGTAGACGCGCATCAGCCGGTGCTGGCCGACCGCCGAGAGGGCCTGCAGCGTGAGCGCGTCCTGCGGCCGGCCGCCCGGCGGCTGCAGGGTGGCGACGCCGGCGCTCACGGCGCCGGAGGTGACGACCACGACCTCGTGGCCCGCGGCGCGCGCCGCGGCCACCTGCGCGCAGAGCCTGCCCACCGCCTCGGCGTCGACGGCGCCGCTGGCAGACGTGACCGACGACGTCCCGATCTTGGCGACGACGATCATCGCCCAGCTGCCGAGCCCGCCGAGCGACGCCTCACGCGTCCTCGGAGTAGGTGAAGCTGAAGGCCCCGATGCGCACCTCGTCGCCCTCGCGCGCGCCCGCCCGCGCCAGCGCGCGGTCGACGCCGAGGCGACGGAGGCGGCGCTGGACGAGGGCGACGGCCTCGGCGTCGGTCAGGTCGGACAGGGCGACGGCCCGCTCGGCGGCGCGCCCGTGCACGACGAAGCCCCCGGCCACCCGCTCGACCGCGACGCCCTCGGGCACCGGACGGTGCACGACGGGAGCGGCCTTCGGCGCCGGCTCGGCGGCACGCGCCGCCTCGACGAGGCCGGCGAGGCGCGCGCAGAGCTCCCGCAGACCGTCGCCGGTGCGGGCGGACACGGCGCACGCTGCGCCGTAGGCGGCGGGCGGGACGCGGTCGGGTCCCGCGGCGAGGTCGGCGCGCGAGCCGACGACGAGGCGCGGGCGCTCGGCGAGGGCGGGCCGGTAGCGCGCCAGCTCCTCGAGCAGGACCGCGACCTGCTCGGCAGGGGGCCGCTCGGCGCTCGGAGCGAGGTCCGCCAGCACGAGCAGGACGCGCGCCCGCTCGACGTGGCGCAGGAAGCGGTGGCCGAGGCCCCGCCCGGCGCTCGCCCCCTCGATGAGTCCCGGGACGTCCGCGACGACGAACTCCACCGGCGCCTCGTCGCCGCCCACGCGCACCACCCCGAGGTGCGGCTCGAGGGTGGTGAACGGGTAGGCGGCGACCTTCGGGCGGGCCGCCGACAGACGTGACACGAGCGTCGACTTCCCGGCGTTCGGGAAGCCGACGAGCGCGACGTCGGCGACGAGCTTCAGCTCGAGGTCGAGCCAGCGCTCCTCGCCCGGCTCGCCCTGCTCGGCGAACGCCGGCGCGCGCCGCCGGCTGGAGAGGAAGCGGGCGTTCCCCCGCCCGCCGCGCCCCCCCGCCGCGGCGAGCAGGCGGTCACCCGGCACGGCGAGGTCGGCGAGCACCTCGCCGTCGAGGGTGCGCACGACCGTCCCGACCGGGACGTAGACGACGAGGTCCTCGCCGGACCGGCCGTGGCGGCGCCCGCCGGAGCCGTGCGCGCCGCTGGCGGCGCGCCGGTGCGGGTGGTCGCGGAACGCGAGCAGCGACGAGAGCGCGCTCGACGCCTCGAGGTACACGTCGCCGCCGCGCCCGCCGTCGCCCCCGTCGGGTCCGCCGCGCGCGACGTGCGCCTCGCGCCGGAACGAGACGGCGCCGGCTCCGCCGTCCCCGCCGCGCACGTGCACCTGGGCCTCGTCGACGAACGGCGCGCGACCCATGCCGCCCTCGGCACGGCGGGCCGGGGGCGCCGGCGCGCGAGGCGCCCGGCGGCGCGCGGCCTCAGGCGTCGCCGGGCAGGACGTCGACGAGGCGCCGCCCGCGGCGCGCGCCGAAGCGCACGGTGCCGTCGGCCGTCGCGAAGAGCGTGTCGTCGCCGCCGCGCCCGACGTTGGTCCCCGGATGGAAGCGCGTCCCGCGCTGACGGACGAGGATCGAGCCGGCGCGCACGAACGTGCCGTCGGAGGCCTTGACGCCGAGGCGCTGCGCGGCCGAGTCCCGACCGTTCCTGGTCGAGCCGCCACCTTTCGTCTTCGACACCTGCCTGCCTCCCTAGGTCTGCGGGGCTCGAGACGGCGAGAGGCCGCCGCCCTCGATCCCGGTGATCTCGACTCGGTGGTAGCGCTGGCGGTGGCCGAAGCGGCGCCGCGCGCGCGCCTTCGGCTTGTAGACGAAGCCGCGCACCTTCGGACCGGCCACCTCGCCGACGACTCGACCGGTCACGACGACCTGCTCGAGCGCGGCCGGCCGGGCGACGACGGTCTCGCCGTCGACGACGAGCACCGGCCGCAGCCGCACCTCGTCACCGATGCCGGCCTCGAGGCGCTCCACCGCGACCGTGGCGCCTACCTCGACGCGCTCCTGCTTGCCGCCCGTGGCGATCACCGCGTACATAGGGCTCTGAGATTAGCAAGCGCCCCGGCCAGGCCGTTCCGGGGAGGCCGCTAGGCATCCTCCTCCTCGCGAAAGACGATCCCCCGCCCCTTGCACATCGGGCACGTCTCCGACAGCGCCTCGACGAGCCCCTCGCCGACGCGCTTCCTCGTCATCTCGACCAGGCCGAGCTCGGAGATGTCGAAGACCTGGGTCGGCGTCTTGTCCCGCGCCAGCGCGGCGCGCAGCGTGGCCATCACGGCCTGGCGGTTCGCCTTCAGCTCCATGTCGATGAAGTCGATGACGATGATCCCGCCGATGTCGCGCAGCCGAAGCTGGCGGGCGATCTCCTCGGCGGCCTCGAGGTTGTTCGCGAACACGGTCTCCTCGAGGTTCGAGGAGCCGACGTTCTTGCCCGTGTTGACGTCGATCACCGTGAGCGCCTCGGTCCGCTCGATGATGATCGAGCCGCCCGAGGGCAGCCACACCTTGCGGTCGAGCGCCTTGTGCAGCTGCTCGTGCACGTGGTGGCGCTCGAAGAGCGGGAGGCCCTCGGCGGCCGCGTCGTAGTACTCGACGCGCTCCGCGAGCGCCGGGTCGATGTCGGCCACGTAGGCGCGCACGAGCTCGTAGAGCTCGGCGTCGTCGATGACGACGCCCCGGTAGTCCTCGGTGAGCTCCTCTCGGATGACCCGCAGCGCGAGGTGCGGCTCGGAGTACAAGAGGGCGGGCGCGGGCAGGCGCCGCGCCTTGTCGTCGATCTCGCGCCACTTCTCGAGGAGCTGCTCGACGTCGCGGCGCAGCGCCTCGGCGCTCACCCCCTCCGCGGCCGTGCGCACGATGATCCCGTGGCCCGGCGGCCGGATCTCGTCGAGGATCTTGCGCAGCCGCTTGCGCTCGCTGTCGTCGAGGCGCTTGGAGATGCCCGACGCGTCCGAGTTCGGCACGAGGACGACGAAGCGGCCCGGGAGCGACACCTCCTCGGTGAGGCGCGCCCCCTTCAGCCCGATCGGGTTCTTCGTCACCTGGCAGACGATGGTCTGGCCCGGGCGCAGCAGGTGCTCGATGCGAGTCGCCCCCGGGTCCCGCTCCACCTCGTCGGAGCGGTCGGTCTGGACGTCGCCCCAGTAGAGCACGGCGTTCTTCGGCGTCCCGATGTCGACGAACGCCGCCTCCATGCCCGGCAGCACGTTCTTCACGCGGCCGCGGTAGATGTTGCCGTCGATCTGGTTGGCGTCGTCGAGCGCCCGGGCCACGTGGTGCTCGATGAGCGAGCGCCCCTCGAGCACGGCGATCTGGGTCACGTGCGGGCGGACGTGCACGCACATGAGGTAGCGACCGACGGGTCGTCCCCGCCGCTCGCGGGCGCGCCGGCGCCGCGTCGAGGCCGGCCGCGACGTGGCGACCTCCGCGTGCACCGGTGGCGTCGCTACTGTCGCACCCGTCGGCGGGGGCGCGGCGGCGGGCGACGGCCGGCTCGCCCCGCCACGGCCGCGGCCGCCGCGTCGGCGCCGGCGCGTCTTCGACGGCTGCTCGGCCGGCGGCGCGGGCAGGCGCGGGACCGGCGCTGGCCTGGTGTCGCCGATCTTCGGCTTCGCCAGGGGGACGGTCGGGACCGGGCGCGCGAGGCCGTCAGGCGCAGCGCCTGCGCCGTTCGCCCCGGTCGGGGCCGCCGGCGCGGGCGGCGGCCCGGGCTGGCCAGCAACCTGGCCGCTCGTGTGTTCGGACATCGAGAGAGCCCCTTCCTCGGCGCCCTCTGGCAGAGGGCGCGAAGCGCACCGTGCGCGGGGCGCGAGCACGCGGTGTCGCGGCGCTCCCGGGAACGGTGCGGCTGGACACGGCTGAGCCGCCGGCACCCTGGCCGCGAGCGCGGCGCTCCGGCTCCGGTGCGTGGGCGGCGCGCGCTGCGATCCAGGATCGAAGGACCGCGGCGCGCCGGCTGACTGGCGCAAGGCCGGTCGAGGCGTCGCCCCGACCTGGCCGCAACGTGATCATCCTGGAACGAGTCTACTCGCTCGAGCCCACGCGGCCCCCCGCCGCGCTTTGCAGTCTCGTGACAGCTAGGGGGCCAGCCGCAGCGGCGCCACGCCGTGGCTCACGAGGTAGTCGAACACCTTGCGCACGACGGGGGCGGCGGCCGACGCACCGTAGCCGGCCTGGTCGATCTGGACGGCGACGACGTAGCGGGGCGGAGCGTTGCGCGGGCCGCCGAAGCCGACGAACCACGACGTCGGCTGGACCGACGGGCTCGCCGAGGCCGTCCCGGTCTTGCCGGCGACGTTCCAGCGCGCGAAGTCGAAGCCCTGGAAGGCGCCGTAGGCGGTCCCGGTCGGGCTCTGCACGGCGCCCTCGAACCCGTGCAGCATCGCGTCGTAGTCGCTCGCCGAGGCGAACCGGACGTGGCCCTCCACGACCGGCCGGATGCGCCGCAGGAGCTTCCCGCTCGGCGAGACGATCGCCGCGGCGAGCTCGGGGCGCCAGCGCGTGCCACCGTTCGCGAAGGTGGCGTAGGCGTCGGCCAGCTCGAGCGGCGTGATCTCGGTGAAGCCCTGGCCGAAGGCCATCTCGACGTTGTCGGCCGGGTAGTAGGTGTCCGGGTACACGGCGGGCGCCTCGCGGTGCAAGATCTTGCGGAGCGCGGGGCTGTCCACCTGCCCGTTGTTCACCCCCGGCAGGTCGACCCCGCTCGGCGTGCCGAAGCCGTAGCGGGCGGCCATGTCCTGGATCGGGGTGATGCCGAAGCGGCTGGCCTGCTGCCAGAACATCCAGCCGAGGTTGTAGAAGAAGTCGTCGCTCGACTCGGCGAGCGCCGAGGTGATGTTGACCTCCCCGAGCACCTCGCCGCCGGCGTCGTGCAGCGTGAGGTTCCCGAGGGTGAACGACCCCGTGTCGTCGTAGTAGTAGGAGGGCGAGATGAGCCCGTCGTCGAGCGCCGCGGTGGCGGTCGCGAGCTTGAAGGTCGAGCCGGGAGGCTGCGGGCTCTGCACCGCGTAGTTGTTGAGCGGGTAGCCGAGCTCGTGGGTGAGCGCGGCGTAGGCGCTCTCGGAGATCCCGTTCACCCACTCGTTGTTGTCGTAGGAGGGGTAGGAGGCCATCGCGAGGACCGCCCCGGTACGGGCGTCGAGGACGACGCCCGCGCCGGAGGGCGCGGGGGCGCCGCCCGGCGTCGTGAGGCCCTGCCGGACAGCGAGGATCTCCTGCTCGAGGGCGCTCGAGAGCGCCTGCTCGAGGCCGAGGTCGAGGTTGAGCACGACGTCGTCGCCCGGGCGCGGCGGGACGTGGCCGACCGTCCGCACGACGTTGCCCGCCGGATCCACCGCCACCTCGTCCACCCCGGGACGCCCGCGCAGGGCGAGCTCGTACTCGGCCTCGAGCCCGGTCTGGCCCACCTGGTCGTTCTCGGTGTAGCCGAGCTTCGCGTAGCCGTTGAGCTCGGCGGGGGTGATGACGCTCGCGGCGACGTCGGCGCGCGTGTAGCCGAGCTTCGCGTAGCCGTTGAGCTCGGCGGGGGTGATCGCGCCGACGTAGCCGATCACCTGCGCGGCGAGGTCCCGGTAGGGGTAGGAGCGCTCGTAGAGGGGCGAGGCGGTCACCCCCGGGAACTGCGACCGGTGCTCCGCGATCACCGCCACGGTCTGAGCGGAGACGTTCGTCGCGATCGGCACGGGGACGAACGGACTGAGGTTGTCCAGCCCGCGCTGGGCGGCCTCGAGGCGCTGGCGGATGAACGAGGCCGAGACGCCCAGGAGCGCGGCGACCCGGGGGACCACCTCGGGGTGCACGGCGAGGGTCTGCGGGTCCACGGTCACCGCCTCGGTGGAGACGTCGCGTGCCAGCACCTGCCCGCCGCGAGCCAGGATCTCGCCGCGGGGCGGCGCGACCGGCACGTCGCGCGTCGTCGTGGCCTCCGCGAGGCTGAAGTAGCGCGGGCCGTCGATCACCTGCAGCGTCCACAGGCGCACCACGAGCGCGGCGAACAGGGCCGTCACCGCGAGCGCGACGAGCGACAGCCGCAGGCCGAAGCGCGCTCGGACCTCCTCGCCGGTCCCGGGCGCACGAGCCGGCTCGAGGGGCGCGAGCGGGCTGAGCGCCGCGACCGGGTCTCGCTCGCGCCGGAGCAGCCGGCTCCGCCCGGGCAGCGGCAGGCGCGCCGCTCGCTGGCGGCGGCGCAGGCGTCGCGCCGCCCGCCGCGGCGCCCAGCGCCCCCGCGACCTCATCCCGCCGCGCTCCCCCCGCTCGGCACGCCGAAGGGGACGCGACGCGCGCTCACGCCGGCGAAGCTCCAGCGCACGAGCGCGAGGGCGGGGAGCGAGAGGAGCGCCCCGCCGACGGTGACCACCACGAGCGCGGCCGCGAGGTCTGGCCCCAGCATGCCGCGCTGGCCGAGCAGCGCGCCGACCACGGCGTAGGCGAGCGTGCCGGCGGCCCCGGCCGCGGCGCAGACCGCCGCCGCGAGGCCCCGCGAGGCTCCCTGGAGCGGCGACGTGCGCACCATGCCCACGGCGAAGCCGACGAGCACGTCGGCGAGCGCCGACAGGCCGAAGGGCAGGTTGACGAGGAGGTCGGCGCCGACCCCGGCGAGGAAGCCGACGACCGCGCCGCGTCGCGGCCCCCCGAGCAGGCCGCCGGCGGCAGCGAGCACGACCATGCCGTCGGGGTGCGCGCCGAGCACGACGACCTGGTCGAGGAGGCCCGCCTGGACGACGACGGCCGCAACCAGGACGAGGGCGAGGCGGGCCCAGTTCTGCGCGGTCACCGGCGCCTCGCCGGCTGCGGCGCGTTCACGCCGGCTGGAGCCACTGGAGCACGGACACGTACTCGAGGTTGTCGAGGTTGACCAGGGGCCGGACGCTGACCGCCTGCGTCACCCCGCCCGCCGCGGCCCGGACGGAGGAGACGACGCCCACGGGGATGCCGGCCGGGTAGGCGCCGAGGTCGTAGCCGCTCGTGACGAGACGGTCGCCGACGGCGGCGGACGCGTTGGTCCCGTCGCTACTGAGCGAGAGCGCGCGCCCGAGCCCGGTGCCGTTCGCGATGAACAGCGCGTTCGTCCGCACGTCCCGGACGGCGACCGAAGCGCTCGAGTCGCTCACGAGCAGCACCGTCGACGTCGACGACGACGCCGAGGTGACCGTCCCGACGAGGCCGCCATCCGCGACGACCGGCATGCCCTTGCCGACACCCGACGAGGTGCCGACGTCGAGCTCGACGGTGGCCTGGAAGTTCGAGGTCGGCGCCGAGATCACCTGCGCCGGAACCGTCGAGATGCCCGGGTTGAGGAACGGGAGGTGGGAGAGCGCGAGGAGCCGGGACTCGGCGCGCGCCGCAGCGGCGCGCGACGCGAGCGCGAGCTGCGCTGCACCGAGCTCGCGCCGCAGCTGGGCGTTCTGCGCCGCGAGCTGCCCGTAGTGGATCGCGCCCGAGAAGGCGTCGCCCACGGGGTGCAGCACGAAGGCGATGGCGCGCTGGAAGGGCGCCAGGGCGTCGCGCACGCCGTTGCGCACGTGGCCGATGCCGCGGCTCGCCTCCCCGTGGTAGTCGAGGGTGATCGCCGTGATCGACGCGAGCACGAGCATGAGCAGCGTGATGCGCTGGCTCGAGTAGCGGGGCGCAGCCACGGGAGCCACGCGCCCCGTTCAGTGGCCGGAGGAGACCAGCACCTGGCGAAGTGCCTCGAACTCCTCCAGGCACATCCCGCTGCCGAGCGCGACGCAGTTCAGCGGATCGGGCGCGACGACGATCGGCATCGAGGTCTCGGCCTGCAGGCGCACGTCGAGCCCGTGCAGGAGGGCGCCGCCGCCGGTCAGCACGATGCCCTGCGTCATGATGTCGGCCGCGAGCTCGGGCGGCGTCTTGTCGAGCGTGACCTTCACCGCGTCGATGATCGCTGCGAGCGGCTCCTCGATCGCCTTGCGCACGTCCTTGGTCGAGACGATCACCGTCTTCGGCAGCCCGCTCACGAGGTCGCGCCCGCGGATCTCGGCGTGCAGCTCCTCCTCGAGCTCGCACGCCGAGCCCAGCGCCATCTTGATCTCCTCGGCGGTACGGTCGCCGAGGGCGAGGCTGTACTCCTTCTTCACGAAGGAGATGATGGCCTCGTCGAGCTCGTCGCCGCCGATGCGGATCGACTGGCTCGTGACGATGCCCCCGAGCGAGATCACCGCCACCTCGGTCGTGCCGCCACCGATGTCGACGACCATGTTGCCGGTCGGCTCGTGGATCGGCAGCCCCGCGCCGATCGCCGCCGCCATCGGCTCCTCGATGATGTAGGCCTTGCGCGCCCCGGCGTACTCCGCCGCCTCCTGGACCGCGCGCTTCTCGACGCCCGTGATCCCCGAGGGGACGCAGATCACCATGCGCGGCTTGGAGAACCGCCGAGGGTGGACCCTGCGGATGAAGTACCGCAGCATCATCTCGCAGATCTCGAAGTCGGCGATGACGCCGTCCTTGAGCGGCCGGATCGCCTGGATGTTGCTCGGCGTGCGACCGATCATCCGCTTCGCCTCCGCACCGACCGCGAGCGGATGGCCGTCCTTGACGTTGATGGCCACGACCGAGGGCTCGTTGAGGACGATCCCCTTGCCACGCACGTAGACGAGGGTGTTCGCCGTGCCGAGGTCGACCGCCATGTCGCGCCCGACGAAACCGATGGAACTCTCGCGCATCGTTGCAGCTCCAGGCTTGCCGTTGACCGTGCAAGGTTACGGGAACCCGTTCCCCCGAACAAGGCGCCCGCCCGGACGCCGGCGCCACCGACGGCGACGCCCGCCGGCCGGCGAACCTAGGCGAGGCCGGGGAAGAACAGCGCGATCTCGCGGGCCGCGGACTCCGGACCGTCCGACCCGTGGACGAGGTTCTCTGCAATGTTCGTCGCGAAATCCCCCCGGATCGTCCCCGGCGGCGCCTCGACCGGATCGGTGGGGCCCATCAGCGTCCGCACGATGCGCCAGGTGTCCTCCGGGCCCTCGACGACCATGACGAAGACGGGCGACCGGCAGATGAACGCGACGAGGTCGTCGAAGAACGGCCGCCCCCGGTGCTCGGCGTAGTGCGCCTCGGCGACGTCGCGCTCGATCGTGCGCAGGTCCCCGGCCACGAGCCGGAGCCCCTTGCGCTCGAGGCGTCCGATGATGGCGCCGACGAGGCCTCGCTCCACGGCGTCAGGCTTCACGATCACGAGGGTCCGGTTCATCGCCGGTGCGACGCTAGTCGGCGGCTCGCCCCCCGCGCCGACCCGACCACGTAGAGCGATCCCGTGACGAGCACGAGGTCGTCGACGCTCGCCCGCCCGACGGCCTCCTCGAGGCCCTGGTCGACGCTCTCGGCGACCGTGGCGGGCACCTCGAGGCGCCGAGCGGCCTCGGCGACGAGCTCGGGGGCGATGGCGCGGGGGGACGACGGGGCGCAGGCCACCACGTGCCGCAGGCGCTCGGTGCCGATCGCCTCGAGGAGCGCGCCCGGCTCCCGCCCGCGCAGGCAGCCCACGAGCGCCACGATCCCGTCGGGCGCGGCGAAGTCCTCGGCGAGCGCGGCACCGAGCGCGCTCGCGCCGGCCACGTTGTGGGCGCCGTCGAGCACGACGAGCGGTCGGTGCCCGACGACCTCGAGGCGCCCGGGGACGCGCACCGAGGCCAACCCCTCGCCCACCACGTCGTCGTCGAGGGGGGCACCGAAGAACGCCTCGGCGCACGCGAGCGCCAGGGCGGCGTTCGCGCCCTGGTGCGAGCCGTGCAGCGGCAGGAAGACGCCGTCGTAGGCTCGTCCGGGGGTACGCAGGTCGAGGAGGCGCCCGCCGACCGCCAGGCGGTTCGCGCTGCAGTCGAAGTCCACGCCTCGGCGCCACAGCGCCTGCGCCCCGACCGCGCGCGCCTCGGCGGCGAAGATCTCGACGAGGTCAGGGTCCTCCTCCCCGACGCAGGCGATCGACCCGGGCTTGATGATGCCGGCCTTCTCGGCCGCGATGTGGGCGCGCGTCGGCCCGAGGATCTCCACGTGGTCGAGCTCGACGTTCGTGACGGCGGCGACCGCGGCGTCGACGACGTTCGTCGCGTCGAAGCGGCCGCCGAGGCCGACCTCGATGACGGCGGCGTCGACGGCGACGTCGGCGAAGTAGCGGAAGGCAGCAGCGGTGACGAGCTCGAACCACGTGGGCGGCTCGAGGCCGCGCCGGAGGAGGAAGCGCTCGAGGTCGGCGAGGCACCACAGCAGCTCGCCGAGCTCCTCGTCGCCGATCGGGACGCCGTCGCGCGCGATGCGCTCGTTCAGCACCTCGAGGTGCGGGCTCGTGTACGTGCCCACGCACAGCCCCTTGGCGCGCAGCAGCGCCGCCACCATGCGGGTGGTCGAGCCCTTGCCGTTCGTCCCGGTGACGTGCACGGCCGGCGCCGCGTGCTGCGGGTCGCCCATCGCCGACAGCAGGGCGGCGACCCGCTCGAGCGTCGGCGCGGCCGCCCGCCCCGCCACGCCACGCTCGATCGCCTCCAGGTTGATGTGGCGATCGAGCCAGGCGAGTGCCTCGCCGAGCGAGGCGCTGGTGCCGCCGAACGCCCGCCGCTCAGGAGGCCGCACGGCGCGGCCGATCCGACTTCTCGCCGCCGCGGGGCACGAGCGTCGGGGCCACCCGCTCGAGCACGACGCTGCGGTCGATCACGCAGCGCCCGATGTCGCTCCGGCTCGGCAGGTCGTACATCACCTCGAGGAGGACCTCCTCGAGGATGGCGCGCAGCCCCCGGGCCCCCGTCCCTCGCAGCAGGGCCTGGTCCGCGATCGCCTCGAGCGCGTCCGCGCTGATCTCGAGCTCGACGTTGTCGAGCTCGAAGACCCGCTTGTACTGGCGAACGAGCGCGTTCTTCGGTTCCACGAGGATGCGCACGAGCGCCTCCCGGTCGAGGTTCGAGACCGCCCCGATCACCGGGAGGCGACCGACGAACTCGGGGATCAGCCCGAACTTGAGGAGGTCCTCGGGCAGGACCTGGAGGAGGAGCTGGCTCTCGTCGTGGCGCTTGGCTCGCCGCACCTCGGCCCGGAAGCCGATACCGGCGCGTCCAATCCTCGACTCGATGATCTTGTCGAGCCCGGCGAAGGCCCCACCGCAGATGAACAGGATGTTCGTCGTGTCGATCTGGATGAACTCCTGGTGGGGGTGCTTGCGGCCCCCCTGGGGCGGCACGGACGCCGTCGTGCCCTCGAGGATCTTGAGCAGCGCCTGCTGCACCCCCTCGCCCGAGACGTCACGGGTGATCGACGGGTTCTCGCTCTTGCGCGCGATCTTGTCGATCTCGTCGATGTAGATGATGCCGGTCTCGGCCTTCTTCACGTCGTAGTCGGCGGCCTGTATCAGCTTGAGCAGGATGTTCTCGACGTCCTCGCCGACGTAGCCGGCCTCGGTGAGCGCCGTCGCGTCCGCGATGGCGAACGGGACGTTGAGCATCCGGGCGAGCGTCTGCGCGAGCAGCGTCTTGCCGCAGCCCGTCGGGCCGAGCAGGAGGATGTTCGACTTCGCCAGCTCGACGTCGCCGTCGCTCGGCGTGCCGGCCTGGACCCGCTTGTAGTGGTTGTAGACGGCGACGGACAGGATCTTCTTCGCCTGGTCCTGGCCGATGACGTAGTCGTTCAGGAACTCGAAGATCTCACGCGGCTTCGGCAGGTCCTCGAAGCGCACCTCGGTGGTCTCCGAGAGCTCCTCCTCGATGATGTCGTTGCACAGCTCGATGCACTCGTCGCAGATGTAGACGCCGGGACCGGCGATCAGCTTCTTCACCTGCTTCTGGGACTTCCCGCAGAAGCTGCACTTCACGAGCTCGCCGCCGTCCCCGAACTTCGCCACCTGCCCCTCCCGTCACGCCGCGCCGACGGCGGTCGCCGCGTCGACCACCTCTCTCGTCGTGATGACCTCGTCGATCAAACCGTAGTCGCGAGCCTCCGCAGCGCTCATGATGAAGTCGCGATCGGTGTCGCGCTGGATGCGCTCGATCGGCTGGCCGGTGTCCGCGGCCAGCATCTCGTTCAGCATGTCGCGCATGCGCAGGATCTCACGCGCCTGCAGCTCGATGTCGGTCGCCTGGCCTGCCGCGCCGCCGTAGGGCTGGTGGAGCATGATCCGGGCGTGCGGCAGGGCGAACCGCTTGCCCTTCGTCCCCGCCGCGAGGAGAACGGCCGCCGCCGAGGCGGCCTGCCCGAAGCAGAAGGTCTGCTTGTCCGGGCGGACGTACTTCATCGTGTCGTAGATCGCGAAGAGCGCCGTGATCTCGCCGCCGGGCGAGTTGATGTAGATGTTGATGTCCTTCTCCTGGTCCTCGGACTCGAGGAAGAGCATCTGGGCGCACACGAGGTTCGCGACCGTGTCGTCGATCGGGGTGCCGATGAAGATGATCCGGTCGCGCAGCAGGCGCGAGTACAGGTCGTAGGCCCGCTCGCCGCGGCTCGAGGACTCGACGACGGTCGGGACGAGGTAGCCGAAGGCCTCCATCACTCCTCACCCGAGCCACTCGAGCCGGCACGGACCGTCACGGCTGCGCCCGGCTGGTCCTCGCCAGCGGCTTCCTCGATGCCGAGCGCGGCCCGGTCCATCGGCCTCCCCTCGTCGTCGACGATGGCGACGTGGTCGACGACCCAGCGCGCCGCCTTCGCGATCTTGAGCTGCGAGCGTAGCCCCTCCAGCCGCCCCCCCTGCTCGAGGGCGCGCCGCACCTGCGCCGGCGTCTGCCGGGCCTGCTGCGCGAGGCGGACGATCTCCTCGTCGAGCTCGCCCTCGTCGACCTCGATGCCCTCGGCCGCGGCGACGGCCCGGAGGGCGAGGTCGGCCTTGACCTGGCGCGCCGCCTGCTCTCGCAGCTCGGCCATGAGGCCGTCGACCGTCTCGCCTCGCGCCGCGAGGTAGGCCTCGAAGGGGACCTTCTGGCGCGCGAGGCGATGCGAGAGGTCGTCGAGGAGCTGCTCCGCCTGCGCGTCGACGAGCGAGGCCGGCGGCTCCTCGTCCACGAGCGCGACGAGCGCCTCGATCGCCCGCTCGCGCAGCTCGAGCGCGGCCGCGGCGCGCCGCACGGAGACGATCCGTTCGGCGAGGTCGCGGCGCAGCTCGGCGAGCGTGTCGAACTCGGAGGCCTCGGCCGCGAAGGCGTCGTCGGCGACGGGAAGCACCTTCTCCCGCACCTGCTTCACGAGGATGCGCAGGTGGGCGGGGCCGCCCGGGACGTCCTCGGCGTCCAGCTCGAGCACGTCGCCCACCTTCGCCCCGACGAGGCGGTCGTCGACGCCCGCGACGATGCCCCCCGTGCCGACCTCGTACACGAGGTCGTCCGCGCTCAGCCCCTCTGCCGGCTCGCCGTCGCGGGTGCCGTGGATGTCGAGCGTCACGAGGTCGCCCGGGCGGGCGGGGCGCTCGACGGCTCGGAGCGTGGCGAACTGCTCGCGCAGCCGGTCGACCTGGGCGTCGACCTCCTCGTCGCTCGCCTCGGGACGCGTGACCGTGACGACGAGACCGTCGTAGCCAGCGACGGACACCTGCGGGCGGACCTCGACCACGGCGTCGAAGGTCAGCGGGCCACCCTCCTCGCCCGCGGTGATGTCGATCTCCGGGCTGGCGATGACGTCGAGCTCGCTCGCCTCCACCGCGTCCGCGTAGTAGCGGGGCAGGGCGTCGCGCAGCACCTCGGCACGGATCGCCTTCGGGCCGAGCCGGGCCTCGAGCAGGCGACGGGGCACCTTGCCGGGGCGGAAGCCCGGCACCCGAGCCTCGCGCGTGAGCCGGCGGAGGGTCTCGTCCTCCGCCTGCTTCAGCTCCTCCTCGTCGATCTCGACGGTGAGCTTGACCTTGTTGCCTTCGAGGACCTGCGCGGAGGACTGCATACGGACTCGGCAGTCTACCGGCGCGAGCGTCCCTCACTCGACGATGCGAGGAGCAGGGCCCCGACGGCGAGGCAGGCGAGCGAGCCAGCGAGGAGGGCGGCTCGCGCCGCGGCGAGCCCGGCCGGCCAGCTCGCGAACGCCTGCCGCGCGACGAGGAGCGGCACGGTGAAGCCGACGCCACAGATCGCGCCGGCGCCGAGGAGCCGGCGCCCGCCGAGCCCGTCGGGGCGCGGCACCCCGAGCAGGCGGGCCGCGACGACCGTCCCGAGCGCGACGCCGAGGCCCTTGCCGAGCAGGCGCGCCGCGAGCACCCCGACGAAGATCGATCGCGACCCGCCCGTGAGGCGCAGGTCGCCGAGGGCCACGCCCGCGTTCGCGAGGGCGAACGCCGGCAGGACGAGGGCGTTGACGGCCGGCCGGAGGAGGTGCTCGAGCCGCCCGGCGTGCGCGCCACCGGGCGGGATCGCGACCCCGGCCGCGACGCCCGCCAGGGCGGGCTCGACGCCGGACGCCTCGAGCGCTCCCCAGCAGCACAGCCCGACGAGGAGGTAGGGACCCGGCCGGCGCACCCCGAGGCGCCGCAGCCCGGCGAGGACGCCGCAGCAGGCGACGGCAGCACCGACGCGCCAGGGCGCGAGACGGCTCGAGTAGCCGAGCACGAGGACGGCGAGCGACCCGAGGTCGTCGCTCACCGCGAGGGCGAGGACGAAGAGCCGCAGCGCGCCCGGGACCCGGCGCCCCACGAGCGCGAGCGCGGCGAGGCTGAACGCGATGTCGGTCGCCATCGGCACGCCGTAGCCCCGCGCCGTCGTCGGCCCGTGGGCGAGCGCGAGGTAGGCGAGGGCGGCCCCGCCCATGCCGCCGAGCGCGCCCCCGACCGGCAGCAGTCCCGTGCGGGCGTCCCGCAGGTCCCCGTGCACGAGCCCGCGCGACAGCTCGAGCCCGACGACGAGGAAGAACAGCGCCATCGCCCCGTCGTCGACCCACGCGAGCACCGTGCGTGGCGCCCGGAGCAGCCCGACGCCAGGCCAGGTCGCCTGCGACCACGTCGCGCCGTAGCCGTGGGCGTCGGCCGTCGCCCAGCTCAACGCGGCGACGGCGGCGAGCGCGAGGAGCAGACCGGCACGCGACTCGTCCCGGAGCACCTCGGCGAGCCACCCCGGCGACGGGATCCGCCTGCCGAGGTCAGTCGGCGCAGGCCGGCTCGCGTGTCGGGGCATCGCGCGCCCGCGGCTCAGCGGCACGCCTCGGCACCTGCAGGCCGATCCTGCCGGAGCGAGGCGCAGCCGTCCGCGGCACGGCGCGCGGTGCCGGTACCGTGGTGCAGACGGGCTGTGGCGCAGCTTGGCAGCGCACCTGCTTTGGGAGCAGGGGGTCCCGGGTTCAAATCCCGGCAGCCCGACGCCGGCGCCGGCACGCGCGCTGCCTACGTCACGAGGCCGAGGGCGAGCGCTGCGGCGCCCGCGACGCCAGCCCGCTCGCCGAGCTCGGCGACCACGATGTCGACCTTCGCCTCCCCGGCCCCGCGCCGGTGCTCGGCGAAGCGCTCCGGCACCGTGGCGAACAGGACGTCGGCGGCACGTACCAGGCCGCCGCCGAGGATGAGGCGACCGGGGTCGAAGATCTCGGCGAGGTTCGACAGGCCGATCGCGAGGTAGCGGGCGAACGCCGCCACGACGTCGAGCGCCGCGCCGTCGCCGCGACGCGCCGCGTCGACGACGTCCTCCCCCCGCACCTCGCCGCGTGCCGCGAGCGCCTCGGCGAGCAACGGGGAGGCGCCTCCGAGGGCCGCCTCGCGTCCCAGGCGGGCGAGCCCGGTACCGGAGGCGAACTGCTCCCAGCAGCCCTGGCCGCCGCAGGCGCAGCGCGGCCCGTCGAGCTCGACCACCATGTGGCCGATCTCCCCGGCGAAGCCGCGCTCGCCCCGCAGCAGCCGCCCGTTGCCCACGAGCCCGCCGCCGATACCGGTGCCGAGCGTCACGACGACCGCGTTCGCGACCGACCGCGCCGCGCCGAACGCGAGCTCCCCGGCGGCTGCGGCGGTCGCGTCGTTCTCCACGACGACGCGCATGCGACGGCCGAGCACCGCCTCGACCCGGCGGCGGAGCTCGGCGCCTGCCGCGCTGTTCGCCGCCGCCGGCAGGTTCGGCGCGTCGTGCAGCACGCCCTCGAGATCGATGAGACCGGGCAGGCCGGCCCCGGCACCGTGGACCTCCGCGGCACGCCCGCCGAGGCGCGCGACGACGAGCGCGACGGCATCCCCGATCGCGTCGAAGAGGCTCCCGCCGTCCTTCGGGGACTCGACGCGCTCCTCGACGACGACCTCGCCCGCGTCGTCCACTGCGGCGGCGAGGATCTTCGTGCCGCCGACGTCGATCCCGAGTGCGAGCGCCACAGGAGACGAGACCCTAACAGGCGGACCGGCCTGGACCGCAGCAGGCCGCAGGGCTCGAAGCCGCGGGCGCGGGCGGTGGGTAGGATCACCCCCGCCGCGGGCGTAGCTCAATGGCAGAGCCCCAGCCTTCCAAGCTGGTTATGCGGGTTCGATTCCCGTCGCCCGCTCTCGGCTCGGCGGCGGCTCCGGACGTAGCACACGGTCCTGTCCGCCACGGCCTGGCGCTTCGCAGAGGTCGATGGAAGGATCAGGTCGGGTGGGAGACTCCCTCCGCTAGGCCATCTCAGTCGAGGATCCTCGAAGGACCAGAGCGCATACGCGGGGCCTGCCGGTGCGAGCGAACGTGAAAACTCGTGCCGCCATCTTCTTGGCGTTGGCGGGCTCGATGTGAGGAGCGAACGGTTCGCCCTTGGTCGACAGGTGCCAGATGGCGTCTGCGAGCTTGCGGGCGACCTCGACCCGGGCGACCTTCTTGTTCCGCTGGCGGCCGAGCCGGGCGGCGGTGCGCTGGTAGCGGTCGCGGTAGGCAGCGTGGCGCCCCGCATCGGTGGCCGCCTCGATGAGCACCCAGCGCAGGTACTCGGGCCCGTTCTTCGACCTCGAGCCGCGGTGGTCCTTGCCGCCTGACTGGTACACCCTCGGGCACAGCCCGCTGTCGCGGACGAGCTTCCTCGGCGAGGAGAGGCGCTCGATCTCCCCGAGCTCGGCTGCGACGGTGTCGGCGAGCACCCAGCCGAGCCCCGGTGCGGTGATGAGAAGGGGCACGTCGGGGTGGTCGGCGCCCGAAACCTGAGCTCGGCTTCGACGCCATCGATCGGGCCGTCCAAGGTATCGATGAACAGGCGCGCGCCAGCGAGGTCGGAGGCCCACGGCTCGCGCAACGAGTGGCGGGCGAGCAGCTTCCGGCCGGCGGTGCCGACGAGGTCCGACACCGGGCACCGATGGCCGAAGGCGAGCACGGCCGCGTGGATGCAGTTCTTGAGCGCCGTGCGGTGCCGGACGAGGTGGAGGCGCCAGCAGGGTAGAGAACCGAAGGTTCCCGCCGGGGGGAGGCCCCGCTTCATGGCATTCGGTTCGGGCCCTCGAGAGACAGCGGTCGCCGCGCGACACGCCGTGTGCACGGCCGGGACCGAATCGACCGCTTCGATGCCGCCGCGGCGGGCGGCTGCGACCTCCGCCGGGCACTGACAGCCACGAGCCCTACCGTGGCCTCCATGCCTCGGGGTCGGCGACGAGGCTGCGGAGGTTGCGAGGCAGTCGGCCCTCGGCGAGCTGCGCGATGGTCACCCCTTCGAGCACGCGGCGCAGGCTCGTCCGCAGGGCGACCCAGAGCAGCTGGAGCGCGCCAACCTCCTCCGTGTACGACGTCGCTTCCGGTCGAATCCCCCTGATCTCGGCCAGCGGGCCATCGACGATGCGGATCACGTCCGCTGGCGTCACCTCGTCGGGCGGCCGCACGAAGCGGTAGCCGGGGCTCGGTCCGCGCCGGCTGATGATGATGCCCCGACGCCGGAGGTCGACGAGGATCGCCTCGAGGTAGCTCGCCGGGAGATCCTGGCTACGGGCGAGCTCGTCAGCGGTCATCGGGCGACCCGCGGCGGCGAGCGCAACCAAGGCCCTCAGCGCGTATTCGGCCTTGGCCGAGACGTACACGTCGCCATTGTGGCCCGCCGCCGAGCACGGGCCGGCGCTCCACGCAGCCGAGCGCCCCGGAGCGGCACCGCTCCCCCATGACCGGCTGCTCCGATCTAGTTGATTGATTCGATCGGATTACTTGACTAGACAGACCGACTGTGAAGCCTTCGATCGTGCTCGCCAGCGCTGCGGTCGGCCTCCTCGTGGGACTCACCGGCGCAGGCGGCGGGGCGCTGATGACGCCGATCCTCCTCCTGCTGTTCCGGCTCCGCCCCTCGACGGCGATCTACTCCGACCTCGTCGCGACGTTCCCCATGCGGCTGATCGGCGCGGCCACCCATCTCCGGCGTGGACGCGTCAGCATCCCCCTGGTCACGTGGACATCGGTCGGCTCGGTACCCGCCGCCTTCACCGGCGCCCTCGTCCTGCACCTCCTCGGGAATGGACGGAGCGCCGCGGACATCAGCGAGCACCTGCTCGGCGGGGCGCTCCTCGCCGGCGCAGGGTTGCTCGCCGTGCGCGCCGTGCGCAGTCGTCACTCGTGCGAAGAGCCGGGGGCGCACCTCCGCGACCTTCGCGTCCGCCCGCTCGCCACGGCCGCGATCGGTGCACTCGGTGGACTGCTCGTGGGGCTGACCTCCGTCGGCGCGGGATCGATCATGATGGTGCTGTTCGCCTGCACGTATCCGTCCCTGTCCACCGGTTCGCTCGTCGGCACCGACCTCGCGCAGGCGATCCCGCTCGGCGCAGCTGCCGCGCTCGGCGCGCTCGCCTTCGGCCACCTCGACCCGGTCGTGACGGGCTCCGTGCTCACCGGCGGCCTCCCGGGCGCACTCGCGGGCTCGCTGCTCTCGTCCCGCGTACCGGACCGCTTCGTGCGCCCAGCGGTGACCCTCGCCATCCTCGCCTCCGGGCTGCGGTATGCAGGCGTCGGGACCGGAGCGCTCGGCTGGCTGCTGGCGAGCGTCCTCGTCGGGGGCGCCTGCTGGATGGCGTGGCGCGTGGCCGGGAAGCGGTCCACCCCGGACGAACGCGCGCGAGACGGGACGGTGGCGCGTCGGGCTGCCGAGCCAACGACGGCGGCGAGTGGACCGGACACCGGCCGGGACCGGTCGCGTCCGGGACCTGCTCGGACACGCACGTCACCAGCACGCAGGAAGCCCACCGCGAGCGCACCCGTTCCGTTGCACGATCCGTAGGCCTACGGCCCGCACCCGGCTCGACGCTGCTGCGGAGACCGCCCGCGAGGGGGCGATCGACGCGCACGTGCGCTGCGACCTCGGCGCCGCCGTCTGCAGTCCGGTGCCCAGTCCGACACGACGTGTGGCTGACAGGCGCTCCTCCGGGCTCCGCAGCAGGAACCTGGTCGGGGGCAGGTTCCTCGCGTGGTGGCCGTCTCGTCGATGCCGAGCTGCACGTCCTTCGATCCCCAGCGCGCGGCACGGATGTCCCGGCGTCGCCAGTCGAGGATGCTCGCCTCGCTGCGCGCGCGAGAGCCGCGCCGACCGGTGATCGTCACCGGGACGTCGTGGTCGGCACGCAGGTGCGAGCACCACGGTGCACGCGGACGACGCGGCGTGCTCGTCGACCGGGTGCGCACGCTCGACGAGACCGACGTCGTGCTCGACCGTCCGGTAGCGGGCAGCGAGCGCCTCGTGCGCACCGCTGGCCCGCCCTCGCTCGGTCAGTCCACCAGGCGGACACCTCCGCCCCCGCGGCCGCGGTCCGCTCCCTCGGGCTCGGCTCCCACCCCGCCTCGCCGACCGCCTCGCGCCGCAGCGGGGCGAGGCGGTCGTCGCCGCCGAGCCTTCCTGCCGGGCCGAGCGTCAGCACGGCTCGGTGCGCGTCCCGCGGAGCCATCGCCACCGGCGCCCGGCCGGGCACGGAACGCGAGATCCTCGCCGAGGTGACCGCAGGCGACAGGCCAGTCGAGAGCGGGGCGTCGCACGCGACGACCCCGCTCCAGCACGTGCGCCTCACCGCCGGCGCGCCGCGGCACGCGCGTCACGGTGCGCTGCCGACTCGCGCCGGAAGCGCGCGCCGACGAGGTCGAGGTGCGCCTTGCTCACGGGGCGCGACTCGCAGTGCGCACGCGCGCGCCGAGTTCGTGCGCATCTTCCTTGAGGATCCCCGCAAGGCCGCCGCGCGCAGGCTCGGCGACGGGCCGACGACGCTCGACGGCCGGGTGACGAGCGCTCCGCCACCAGCGGCGCTGCGACCGACGAGCCGACGCCACGCGGCCGCCCCCGCCGACGCCGAGTGGCGCCGCCGCGTCCTGGCGCGAGCGCGCCCCGCGGGCGCCCGCCGCGGGCCTGAGGGCCCGATTAGCTTGGCCCGCGTGTTTCGCCCAAGGCACCGACGGCGGCGCTCGCGCTTCGACGAGCACCGCTGGCCACGCCGCCTGCTCGCTCCCGGCGCCGGCCTCGCCCTCGCCGCCGTCGCCTTCGTGCTCGTCCAGCTGCTGCGCCCCGTTCCGGGCCCGTCCCTGCGACCGGTCGTTCCCGCGCTCGACCGGCTCCCGGGCGCCCTGCCCTCTCTCGCCACGCCGGCCGGAGCACAGGCGATCGTCGCCGTCCAGGGCCTGGGCGTGCTCGCGGCGGCCGGCACCATGCGGCCGTCGCCGATCGCGAGCGTGACGAAGGTGATGGCCGCACTCGTCGTCCTGCGCGACCACCCCCTGCGTCCGGGCGAGCAGGGTCCGCGCCTCACCGTCACGGCGAGCGACGTCACGACCTACGAGCGCGAGCAGGCCGCGGGCGACTCCGTCGTCGCCGTCCGGGCGGGAGAGCGCCTGAGCGAGCTCCAGGCCCTCGAGGCCGCCCTCGTCCCCTCCGGGGACAACATCGTTCGCCTCCTCGCCCGCTGGGACGCCGGCGACACGGGTCGCTTCGTCGCCAAGATGAACGCCCTGGCGCGAGCGCTCGGGCTGCGCCACACGCACTACGCAGGCCCGAGCGGCGTCGACCCGAGATCGGTCTCGACCGCCGCCGACCAGGTCCGCCTCGCCCAGGTGGCGCTGGCGAACCCGGTGTTCGCCCGCATCGTCTCGCTCCCGCAGGTGAACCTGCCGGTCGCCGGGCTGCAGTACAACGTCGACGGCGACCTCGGGCGGGACGGGATCGTCGGGGTGAAGACGGGCTGGGTACCCGCCGGTGGCGCCTCCTTCGTCGTCGCGGCGCGACGCGACAGCGCGGGACACGCCGAGACGATCATCGGCGCGGTGGTGGGCGTCACGGGAGGCACGCCGCTGCCGAGCGCGCTCGCCGCCGGCAGGGCGCTCGTCGAGACGGCGGCGCGCGCGCTGCGCCGGGAGCGGGTCCTTCCGGCGGGGAAGCGCATCGCGACGCTCGTCTCGCCCGACGGGTCGCGCGTCGCCGTGGTCACCGACGCGCCGGTCTCGCTCGTCGCCTGGCCCGGAGCGGCCGTCGTGGAGACGGTGGACGCACGCCCGCGCCTCGCGCTCCCGGCCCGGGCGGGGGCGCCCATCGGGACCTTGACGGTCCGCCTCGGCTCCGAACGGGCCCGCGTCGGCCTCGTGGCAGGCGGGCCCCTCGCCGCGCCGTCGCTGTCGTGGCGGTTCTGGCGGCTCTAGCCTGAGGGCCGCGCCAGGTCAGCTCCGGAGCACGAGCCGCTCGGAGCGCTGCGCGCCGAGCGCGACGGCGAGGCCGAGGACGCCGACGTCCCGAACGACGAGGTCCGACAGGCCGGCCGTCGCCCACAGCGAGATGACGATCTCGAGCAGCAGGACCGCCGCCGCGAGCGCCGCGGTGCGCGGCGCGATGCCGGCGACGATGGCGACGGCGAGGACGAGCAGCACCCAGCCGTGGGCGAGGACGAGGACCTCGGCGGCACGCGACGCGGGCGAGAGCACGGGAACGTAGCCCGTCCACGCGCGCGGCGCGACGAGCTCGTGGTAGCCGAACCAGGCGAGCACGAGTCCGAGCAGGATGCGTGCCAGGAGGGGCGCCCACGCCGAGAGGCCGCCCTCGAGCCGGGCGAGGCCGGCGCGCCGGCTGCTCGCGGCCGGACGAGTCGCGCGTGGCGCCCGTCGGCGGCCCTCGGCGGCGGTCGCGCCCTTCACCCGAGGAGGTGGCCGGCGGCGTCGGTGACCACGACCCCGTCGTCGCCGGCCGAGTAGTCGGCGTCGTTCGAGTCGTCGCCGAGGGTCGTCTCGATGAAGTAGACCCGGTCGCCGAGCGCGAGCGGGGTCGTGCGCGGCGCCTGCCCGAAGCTCGGCGCCCCGACGCTCAGGAGCTCCCTGCCACCCGAGACGCGCACGCGGAAGGTGAAGCCCGCGATGGCGAGCTTGGTCCGCTCGCTCAGTGGCCCGGGGTACACGCGGTACGCGTAGGGCGCGTACGGCGTCGACGACAGGAGCGGGCCGACCTTCGGCGCAGGGCGCGGCCGCGTCGGCCGGTGGGGGGAGGCGACCGGTCGTGCAGGCGGACGGGCAGACGGCGTGCTCGCAGAGAGGCTGGGCGGCGCGGCGAGACCGCGACCGTAGCCGTGGATCGCGAGCGCGATGGCGACACAGCCGGCGCCTGCGAGCACGGCGAGCCCGCGCGCCCCGACGTGCTCGCTGCCGATCCTCATTCGCCAGTCCTCCTGCGCGTACTGGGTGGGACGAGCACCCCGACGTGCCATCGACCCGCGCCGAGCCTACCGAGGCCAGTAGCCGACGTCGTGGCGGGTCTCGCCGGCGGCGAGGCAGCCCCGCCGAGCGCTGGGCCGGCGGGCCGCTAGTCCCCCCCGGACGCCCGCGACCGGGCTCCGAGCCGGCGCAGGGCGCGCAGCCCGGCGCCGAGCGCCACCGCCTCGCCGGCGAGCGGCGCGCCCGCGAGCCCGAGGAGCGCCTCGACGCGGTCCGCCCGCAGGCCGGCGACCAGCTCGACGAGGGCGCTCGACGCGGCCTCGGCCTCGTCGCCGACCGGCCCGATCCCGAGGCAGGCGAGGCCTGCGGCGAGCCATCCGGGCCCGGCGGAGCGCCTCGCGGTCCCGCCCGTCCGTGCGGCGCCACCGCGCGGGGGCTCCGGGTGCTCCGGACGTCGTCCTCGCGCGCTCCGTGGCGGCTCGTGCGCCACCGCGTCGGCAATCACCGAACCCGTGCTCCAGAAATAAGCCGAGCACCAAGCGGACAAGAGCGGAAATGCCCTGACCGAATCCGGAGAGAAGACGTGCGGAGAAGAACGCTCCGACGGCACGTCATCCCACGTAGCTTGCTCGACATCGCATCCGTAGACTACGCGTACGCTGACACCATTGTCCAAATCTTGGACAGCTCGCCCGCCCTTCTTCGTCGAACCTGCGTCGGATTCGGCCGGTCTTGCTTCCGGCACGGACGGTGGACCGCAGCGGGTTCGACCACGGAGAGTGATCACTCAAGGCGACCGCGGCCCGTGCCGTTAGGCGGGCGTGCGCGCCAGCCCAGCGCCGCCACCGTGCTCGGGCGCCACGAGGGCAGCCGAGGGTCCCCGGTCTCGAGGAGCGACCTAGTGACGGTCGCGCTCCCCGCGCCGGAGACGGCGATCGCGGCGGCGCGCTCGGCCGTGTGGCTCGCCGAGGCCGCGCACGCCGGGGAGCCGATGCCCCCGCTGCGCCGGCGGCGCGAGCCCGGACGGCCGCTCAGCGTCACCTACCTCATGCCTCGCACGGACGTCGGCGGCGGCGCGCGCGTCCTGCTCGAGCACGCGAACCACCTCAGCGCCCTCGGCCTGTCCGTCACCGTCGTCGCGCAGGGACCGCCGCCGGACTGGTTCGGGCTGCGGGTCCCCTTCGTCTCCGTCGGCTACGGCGAGCCGCCCGCGGACGCGATCCCGCCCTGCGACCTCATCGTCGCCGGCTACTGGGACCTCGTCCTGCCGGCGCGACGGCGCGCCATCGCCCCCGTCGTGCACTTCGAGCAGGGCGACTTCCACCTCTACGAGCAGCTGCCGCCGTCGGTGCGCTCCCTCGTCGGACCGTTCCTGTGGGCCGCGGACGACACGATCGCCGTCGGGCCAGCCGCGCAGGAGGCGCTCGCCGAGCGCTACGAGGTGCGCGCCGGGCGCGTCGCCAACGCCGTCGACGTCGAGCGCTTCTACCCGGCGCCGCGGCGCCCCGGAGCGACGCCGACGGTCCTGTTCGTCGGCTGGGACGGCACCGAGTTCAAGGGGATCGCCGACGCCCGCGCCATCGCCGCCGGGCTCGCTCGGTCGCACCCGGCCGCCCGCGTCGTGTGGGTCACCCCCCGGCCGCCGTGCCACGGCCCGCTCGGCGAGACCGTCGTCGACCCGGACGCCGACCGCCTCGCCCGCCTCTACCGGGAGGCCGACGTCTACGTGTGCGTCTCGCGCTACGAGTCCTTCCCGCTCCCACCGCTCGAGGCGATGGCCTCCGGCGCGGCGGTCGTCTCGACCGCCAACGGCGGGATCGCCGCCTTCGGCCGGCACAACGAGAACTGCCTCATCGTGCCCGTCGGCGACGTCGCCGGGCTCCTCGAGGCGACGCGCCGCCTCCTCGACGACGAGCCGCTGGCGAACCGCCTGCGCTCGGCCGGCCTCGCCACCGCACGCGCGCTGTCCTGGCCGGCGATCGCCCGCGAGGTCGCCGGGCGCTACGAGGCGCTCGCCGGCCGCGCCGAGGTCGAGCCGCCCCTCGGGGAGTTCGACCTCGAGCTCGAGGGCCTGCGCTTCTGCCGCCCGGGCGACGAGGCGCGCCTGCGGGACCGCCTGCGCGCCTGCGCGACGAGCGAGCTCGCCGTCCCCGTCTCGCAACCCGCGGCCCTCGGGCACCGCGTCGTGCGCTGGCGCGTGATCGCCCGGCGCGACGAGGGGGTGCCGGGCGTGACCCGGGCCTACCTCCCCCTGCGCAGCGACGAACCGCTCGGCGACGCCCCCTACCAGCCCGCCCTCGCCGCGCTGCGCGCCGGCCGCCCGCAGCGAGCGCTCGGCGACCTCCTCGAGCGCTGCCGCGGCGCGCCCCGCGCCGAGGAGGCGGTCCTCGGGCGCTGGATCGTCCTCGCCCTCGTGGGGTGCGGGCAGGTCGCCGAGGCGCTCGAGACGGCCGGCGCGTTCGCGAGGGACCACCCCGGGCATCCCGACTACCTCTACCTCGCCCTCGCGTGCGCTCGGGCGGGAGGGATCCCCGGTGGGAGCGGTCTCGCGGCGGCGGTCGCCGCGATCAGGGCGGGCGCGGCCTTCGACGAGTGGTTCGACGACCCCGCCGGCCTGCTGCGCGTCGCGCTCGCCGCCTGAGGGGCGAGCCCGGCGCGAGCCGTCGCCACCACGGCCTCGATCGGCGGCCCCGAGCCGGCGTCGCGTGCCGCTCGAGCGCGCTCGCGCCGGCGCGGTGCCCGGACGCGAGGGGGGGAGGGGCGCCTCGCCCCTCCCCCGCCCCCCGTGCCCGGGGCGGCTCGCTCAGATGAGCTTCAAGGCCAGCTGCGGGAGCTGCTGCACCTGCGCGAGCACGGCGACGCCGGACTGCTCGAGGATGTTGAGCGACGTGAACTGCGAGGTCGCTGCGGCGATGTTCACGTCGACGAGGTTCGCCCGAGCGGCCGTGAGGTTCTGCTGGGCGACGGTGACGTTGTTCGCCAGCACCTGGATCTGGTTCTGGGCGGCGCCGACGGAGGCGGCCGAGGAGGCGAGCGAGTCGATCGCAGCCTGGACCGCCGACATCGCCGCGACGGCGGAGGCGACGCTCGTGATGCTCAGGCTCGTGAGGCCGAGCGAGGCCGCGGTCGTCGTCGGCAGGCCCACGGTCACCTGGTCGTTCGCGGAGTCGGTCGGGCCGATCTGGAACGTGAGCGTCCCGTTCGTCCCGTTGAGCAGCTGGATGCCGGCGAACTCCGACGAGTTCGCGATCTGCGTGAGCTCGTTCGTGAGCGCCGTGAACTCCTGCTGGTCCGCGTTCGACGCGGTCGTCGAGTTGGACGTCGAGGAGTTCGCCGCCTGCGTGGCGAGCGCGTTCATCTGCTGGAGGATCGCCTCCTGCTGGTTCATCGCGCTCTGCGCCGTCTGGAGCATCGAGACCGCGGTCTGCGCGTTCGAGCTCGCCGCCTGGTAGCCGTTGATCTCGAACTGCAGGGACTGCGCGATCGAGTACCCAGCCGGGTTGTCCGCCGCGGTCTGGATCTGCAGGCCCGAGCTGAGCTGCGACACGACCTGCGAGAGCGCCGCGTCGGTGCTGTTCAGGTTGTTCTCGGCGCCGAGGGCGGCGAGATTGTCGTTGATCGTCAGCATGTCGTGTGGTCCTCCTTGACGGTGCAGGAGCCTTCCATGGCCCCGCGAGTCATTACGGACGTGGCGGCGGCGCCCTTTAGCCCCTTCACCGCCGCTGCTCGCCGGCCGTTAGCACCCGCCGTGACGTCCGAGCCCCCGGGTGCGCGCGCGAGCGGGACGGAGCCGCTCGTCTCGCTGTGCATGATCGTGAAGGACGAGGAGGGCGAGCTCGCACAGGCCCTCGCCTCGGCGACGGGCCTCGCCGACGAGGTCGTCGTCTACGACACCGGGTCGAGCGACGGGACCGTGGCGCTCGCGCGCCGCCTCGGCGCCAGGGTCGTCGAGGGCTACTGGGACGACGACTTCTCGCGGGCGCGCAACGCTGCGCTCGGCGAGTGCTCCGGCGAGTGGGTCCTGTGGCTGGACGCCGACGAGAGCGTGACCGGGGACTTCACGCGCCTACGGGAGCGCCTCGCCGCCGAAGGACGCGTCGACGCCCTCCTCGTGTCGATCGAGTCGCTCGAGGGCGCCGGGCTGTCCGGCCGGCTCGCCTTCCACGCGACGCGGCTCTTCCGGCGCCGCGCCTGCCGGTGGCTCGGCGCCCTCCACGAGCAGGTGGTCCGCCGCGCCGACGCGCAGCTCCCGGTGGCCGGCATGGCGAGCGAGGTGCGCATCCTCCACCGCGGCTACACCGCCGCCTCCCAGCTCGACCGGCGCAAGGTCGAGCGGAACCTGAAGATCGCCCGGCGCGCGCTCGACGAGCAGGGAGGCGACGGCGCCGCTCGGGCGATCGCCCTCGTCAACTACGGTCGGACGCTGTCCGCGAGCACCCGGGCCGACGAGGCGATCGCGCCGCTCGAGGAGGCGGCGGCGTGCACCGACAACCCCACCATCCGGCGCCAGGCGCTCCAGACCCTCGTGCGAGTCCAGGTCGGGCTGGGCCGCCTCGACGAGGCGCTCGCGACCGTCGACGAGCTGCGCGACCACTCGACGAGCCAGGTCACCGCGGACGTCCTCGAGGCGCGGGTGCGGCTCGAGCGCGGCGAGCTCGTCGAGGTGCTCGAGATCACCGACCGGGTGCCCTTCCTCGAGCTCGACGACGACGGGTTCGAGGGAGGGCGGAACCTCGTCGCCTGGATGCGGGCGCGCGCGCTGCGCGGCCTGGGGCGCCCGTCCGAGGCGGCCGACGCCCTCCTCGAGGGCATGCGGACGCACGGGATCCTCGACGAGCCGCTCTCGAGCGTCTGCGACCTGCTCGAGCAGGCGCGCCGCTCGCCGGCCGAGATCGCCGACCACGTCCGACCCGAGTGCGTCGCCGTCGTCGCCGCGGCCGCGACCCGCCTCGAGCCGTCCCGAGCCGACGCCGTCCTCAGCGGCCTCGCGCAGCGCTTCCCCGAGCGCGTCGAGGTCCTCGCCGCGGCGAGCGTCGTGGCCGGCGAGCTCCCCGTCGCGCGCGCCCTGTACTGGTCGGCCCGCCTGCGCGAGCGCGGACTCGCCGACCCGTGCCCGCTCGTGCGCATCGCCGGGCGCGCCGGGATCGAGCCGGTGGTGCGACTGCGCGCCGCGGCGGCCGCCTACGGTGCCTTCGCCGAGGAGCGGGTGGTCGCCGCCGCGCGCGCCGCGCTCGGCGACCTCGACGCGGCCGGACGCACCGGTGCACTCGAGGACGTCGCCCAGCTCTCGCCGGCGCTCGCGCGGCTCCTCGCGTCGGGCCGCCGGACCGCCGCGCTGCGCCTCGCCCGGGACGCGAGGCGCGCGCCCGGCTACCTCAGCTGCTCGACCGCCGACGGCGGGGACCTCGTCGCCGACCCGAGCGCGCTCCCCCTCCCCGACGGCGCCTGCCACCTCGCCGTCGTCCCCGACCTGCTCTGCGGGCTCGGCGACGACGACCTCGACGCGGCGCTCGACGAGCTGCGGCGCGTCCTCGCCGACGGCGCGCGCCTCGAGGTGCGCGTCCCCAACCTCGAGCACGTGGCGCGCCAGGTCCTCGCCGACGGCGACGTCGAGCGGGCGCTCACCGCCCTCTACGGGCCCGGACGCTTCGGGGCGCCCGACGCGCCGGGGCGCAACCGGACGGCGTTCAGCGCCTCGACGCTCGCAGCCCTCCTCGAGGGCGCCGGCTTCACCCTCGAGTCGCTCGAGGCCGGCGCCGAGCTCGTGGCGCGCGCCCGCCGGGCGGAGCTGCGCGAGCGCCGCTGCGACAGGCCGGCCCCGCTGCTGAGCGTCGCGTTCGTCGCGAGCGACGGGGACGGTGAGCGCCTCGCGGCGAGCCTGGACTCGCTCGCGAGCGAGCGCGCGGTCGCCTTCGAGCTCCTCGTCCTCGCGAACGGACCATCGGCCCGGCTGCGCAGCGTGCTCGACGCGGTCGCGCTGGACGTCTCCCGGCTCGAGAGCGAGGCACGCCTCTCCTTCGGGCGGGCGGCGAACCTCCTCGTCCGGGCCGCGCGCGCCGAGCTCGTCGTCCTCGCCGCCCCGGGTGTCGCCTTCGCGCCCGGGGCACTGGCGGCGCTCGTGCCGGCCTTCGAGGACGGCGACGTCGCGGGCGGCGCACCGCTCGTCGTCGACGCCGAGGGGGTCGTGCGCGCCACCGGGCTCGAGCTCGGCGCCGATCCCGACCGACCAGTCCTCTCGTGCCGCCCTCGCGGCGCCCTCGCCCGGCGCGACGCCGAGGCGGTCGTCGCCCCGAGCGACGTCGACGCGCTCGTGCCCGGGTGCCTCGCGCTGCGGCGCTCGGCGCTGTCGCACGCCGGCGGCTTCGGCGCCCGATACGACGAGCTCGACGCGGTCGTGGACGTCTCCCTTCGCCTGCGCGCGCTCGGCTGGCGGCTGCGCTACGTCCCGAGCGCCGTCGCGACGGCGCCCGCCCTCCCGACGGAGGTCGACGCGAGCGAGCGGCTCGCCCGGCGGTGGGCCTCGCACCCGCTCCTCCCGCGACAGGTACGCGCGCCGCTGCGCCGCAGCGAGCTCCTACCCCAGAGCACCCTCGTCGATCGGGTGATGGTGGGCAGCGGCCAGCTGCGCGTGCCGCCGCCCCGCCCCGGCGGCGTCAACCTCGTCGGCCGCTTCGACGCGTCCGGGGCTGCGAGCGGGCGCGCCCAGCGCCTCGGCGAAGCGCTCGCGTCGCTCGGGGTCGCGACCGCCCGCCTGCACTGCGGGGACGGCGCCGTGCGCCCGGTCGGCGGCGACGAGCCGCTCGCCTACGACACGACGCTGTTCTGCCTCGACCCCGCCGAGCTCTACGCCTTCCTCGCCGTCGTGGGCCTCGAGTCGCTGCGCGGGCGCTACACGATCGGCACGTGGCACTACCCCTTCGTCGAGCCCGCCGGCGACTGCGCCGGCCTCGCCCAGATGACGAACGAGCTGTGGGTGCCGAGCGAGTCGGCGCGTCGCGCCCTCGCCGCCGTGAGCGCGAAGCCCGTCCTGCGCATGCCACCGGCCATCGCCTGCCCCCGCCTTGCCGAACGCCACCGCGACGGCGCGACGTTCGTCGTCTCGGCCGTCGCGCAGCTCGGCACCGGCTCGGCCGGCGAGATCGCCCGTGCGAACCCGACGGGCGCGATCGAGGCCTTCCGCGCGGCCTTCCGCCGCGGCGAGGACGCCGTCCTCGAGCTGCGCCTCGAGGGCGACAACACGGCGCGCGCGCTCGACGCCTGCGAGGCGGCCGCGGACGGCGACCCGCGGGTTCGCCTCCTCGCCGAGCCCGAGCCCGCAGGCGCAGCGCTCGAGCGGGGCGACTGCTTCCTCGGCCTCCAGCGCGCCTCCGCCTTCGAGCACCCGATCGCCGAGGCGATGGCGGCCGGCGTCCCGGTCGTCGCCGTCGCCCACGGCGGGCCGAGCGAGTACCTGCGGTCGGACAACGCCGAGAAGGTGGCCTTCTCGCTCGCGAGGACGACGAAGGCCCATCTGCCCTACCCGATCGGGGCGCCGTGGGCGGAGCCCGACGTCGCCGACGCGGCACGTCGTCTCCGCCTCGTCTTCGACGACCCGGCGCGCGCCCGGACCAAGGCGCGGCGCGCGAGGGCCGCGATCGCGAGCCGCTACGCGCCGCGCGTCGCCCACGGGGCGATCGGCGCCCGGCTCGCGGCGATCGCCGCGGCGCTGCGCGGCGAGGTGCGCGCCGCGGGCTAAAGCCGGGCCGCCGAAGCGCCGTTAGGTGAGCGGCAACTGGGGGCGCAGGGACTGCGCCCCCGCGGCGGCCACGGACGGCCTCGTCGCTGACACCGTCTGGAGCCGCGCATGGCCGACGCACTGGAAGCGATCCGGATCCTCAACTTCGCGCTCGACGCGATCGAGCAGCGCCAGCAGGTCATCGCCAACAACGTGGCGAACGAGGCGACGCCGGGGTTCACGGCGTCGGTCGTCACCTTCGAGGGCTCCCTCGCGCACGCGCTCGCGACGGGGGGGACCGCGTCGGCGCAGATCCTGCCCGAAGCCCTCGCGCCCGGGGCGGACGGCAACAACGTCAGCCTCGCCGCGGAGCTCTCGCTCGAGAGCGCGACGAACCTCGAGAACCAGTCGGTCGCGAACTCGATCACGGGCGAGCTCACGCTGCTCCAGACGGCCATCGAGGGCTAGGCAGCGGAGGCGCCCAACGATGTCGATGTACCCGTCCATCTCCATCGCCGGCAGCGGTCTCGTCGTGGACCAGACCTGGCTCGACGTCATCGGCGGCAACGTCGCCAACGCCGACGACGTCGCGACCCCCGGCCGGCCCGTCTACCGCCCCGAGGAGGTCGTCGCCGAGGCGGTCCCCTCGGCCGACGGGGCAGGCGCCGGCGTCGCCGTCGTCGAGGTCGCCGCCTCGGGCGCGAGCGGGACGGCGACCTACGACCCGTCGAACCCGCTCGCCGACCGGCGCGGCATGGTCGTCACCCCCGCCGTCTCGATCGGGCACGAGCTCGTCGCTCTCGTCGAGGCGCAGGCGAGCTACGAGGCGAACGCCACGGTGCTCCAGCACGCCGACACGGCCTACAAGGCGATCCTCGACATCCACGCGTGACCATGGCCATCCCCCCCATCCCTGCCATCCCCCCGATCCCCTCGCCGGCCGCCCCGGGCACGCTCGCCGGCGTGCCCGGGGCGGCGACGGGAACGGCCGGCGACTTCGCGAGCGTCCTCGGCCAGGCGATCGACGGGCTGAACGCGACGGTGCAGAACGCCGACAACCTCGCCCTCGCGGGGGCGACCGGCGCGGCGAACGTCGCGGACGTGACCGTCGCGTCGACCGAGGCGCAGCTCGCCGTCGACCTCGCCACCCAGCTGCGGGACCGGGCGGTCCAGGCGTTCAACACGATCATGTCGATGAGCACCTGAGGGGCAGCCGTGGCTCTCCGCCCGCTCGACAACGCCCGCGTCTCGAGCGCGCTCGAGCGCGCCCGGCGCACCTTCGGCGCCTTCACGCCCGGCCAGAAGGCGGTGACCGGTCTCGGGCTCGTCGGCCTCGTCGTCGCCGGCCTGCTCTTCGCCTCCCGCGCCTCGGCACCGACCTACACGACGCTGTTCGCCAACCTCCAGCCCCAGAGCGCCGGCGCGGTGACCCAGAAGCTCACCGCCGACCACGTCCCCTACGAGCTCGCGGACGGCGGGACGACGGTCCTCGTGCCCCAGGCGGACGTCAACCAGGAGCGCATCAGCCTCGCCGAGGCCGGGCTGCCGTCCGGCGGGACGATCACCTTCCAGACCCTCGCCCAGACCGGGATCACCTCCTCGCAGTTCGTGCAGAACGTCGACTACCAGCAGGCGCTCGAAGGCCAGCTCGCCGGGACGATCGAGTCGATCCAGGGGGTCCAGGGCGCCCAGGTCTCCCTCGTCATGCCGGACACGACGAGCTTCGTGCTCGGCAACAGCCAGACGCCGAGCGCCTCGGTGCTCGTCGACCTGGCCGCGGGTGCGAGCCTCACGCCGGGCCAGGTGCAGGCGATCGTGCACCTCGTCGCCTCGGCCGTGCCCTCGCTCAGCCCCGACAACGTCACCGTCGTCGACAACAGCGGCGACGTGCTGTCGGCGCCGGGCGTCGACAGCTCGGCGAGCGCCGACAGCCAGCAGACGACCGCCTACGACGACGCGCTCGCCGCCTCGCTCACGGCGCTGCTCACGCGGGTCGTCGGTCCGGGCAACGCGGCCGTCGCCGTCCACGCGGTGCTCGACTTCAACCAGGTGAGCACGACGACGAACGGCCTCGAGACGGGACCCAACGGCCGGGCGCTCACCGCGACGACGAGCCAGAGCTCGACCCGCCAGACCTTCAGCGGCTCCGGCGCCCAGGCGGCCGGGGTGCTCGGGTCCACGGCACCGGTGACCCCGAGCGGCCAGTCCGGCCGCTACTCGTCCACCCAGAGCCAGGTCACGAACGCGGTGGGCCAGGTGGTCACCACCGTGAAGCAGGCGCCGGGACAGGTCGAGCGCACGTCGGTGGCCGTCCTGCTCAACGCCGGTCACCTCGGCGCCGCTCGCCTCGGCGCGATCCGCAGCCTCGTGAGCGCGGCCGCCGGCCTCGACCCGCGGCGGGGCGACTCCCTGGTCGTGAGCGCGCTCCCCTTCTCGCACCCGGCGGCGGTCCAGGCGGGCCGCCAGTCGATCCTCGCCAAGGCGCGCGCCGTCGCACCGAGCGGCGCGCTCGTCCTGCTCATCCTCGTCCTCTTCGCGCTGGCGCTGCGCTTCGCGCGCCGCAGGCGGCCGCAGTTCGAGGAGATCGACGTCTCCGCCCTCGAGCTCCCGAGCCCGGCCGCGGACGTCGACACCCGTGAGCTGCCGGCGACGCCGGCTCCCCAGGCGCTCGCACCCGCGACCGGCACCGTGCCCGCCGACGTCGGCGACTTCATCCGCACGAGCCCCGACGAGGTCGCCCAGCTGATGCGCCTGTGGGCCCAGGAGCGGCCCGGCGCGAGCGCGCAGCTCGGCGGCGGAGGTCCGCGATGAGCCAGGTCGCCGGCGACCAGCGACCCGCCGCGAGCCCTGAGCCGCCGGCGGCGGCGGGCACGGCCCGCCTCGACCAGCTGAGCGGCCGCCAGCGCGTCGCGATCGTCCTCGCCCAGCTGCCGACGGCGCACTCCGCGGCCATCTTGCGGGCGCTCGGGGACGAGGAGGCGATCGCCCTCACGACCGAGATCGCCTCGCTCCCCCCGCTCGACGAGGCCGTCGTCGCGCAGGTCGTGCGCGAGTTCGTGCAGCGCCTGCAGGCGACTCGCTCGGTGGGCCAGGGCGGCCTCGACCGGGCGCGCGCGCTGCTCACCGAGCTCGTCGGCGCCCAGCGAGCCGAGGCGGTCCTCGCCCAGCTGCGCGGCAAGGACGCCGTCGGGCCCCTCGCCTTCCTCTCGCACGCAGACCCCGCGCACGTGGTCCCGTTCCTCCTCGACGAGCACCCCCAGACGATCGCCGTCGTGCTCGCCCACCTGCCGGCGGCAGACGCCGCCCGGATCCTCAACGCGCTGCCCGCGCACTTCCGCAACGAGGTCGTGCTGCGCATCGCGCGCATGGACCGCGTGCCGCCCGAGGCCATCAGCCAGGCGGCAGGCCAGCTGGCGAGCAAGCTGCGCGGCCTCATCTCCGCCGGCAGCTCGGTGCCCGGGGGCATCCCCTCGCTCGTCGAGATCCTCAACTGCGCCGACGCCTCGACCGAGAAGCAGGTGCTCGGCGATCTCGAGGCGCGCGATCCCGAGCTCGCCGAGGCGGTCCGGGCCCGGATGTTCACCTTCGAGGACGTGCTTCGCCTCGACGACCGGACGCTGCAGCTCGTCTTCCGCTCCGTGACGATCGGCGACCTCGCCCTCGCCGTCAAGGGCGCGGGCGACGACCCGCAGGTGCGCGAGCGGATCCGCTCGAACCTCTCCGAGCGCGCCGCGGCCGAGCTCGACGAGGAGCTCGAGGTGCTCGGACCGGTGCGCCTGTCGATGGTCGACGCCGCCCAGGCGAGCATCGTGCGCGTCGTGCGCGAGCTCGAGGCCGACGGCACGATCGTCATCGCCCGGCCGACCGACGAGGTGATCGCGTGAGGACGGCGTCGGTCATCAAGGCGGGCCCCGCCCTCGACGCCGTGCGCGCCGGCGAGCTCGAGGCGTTGCCGGCGTCGAGCGCGGACGCCCGCGCGGCCGCCGTGGCCGCCGGCTACGAGGAGGGCCGTCAGCGAGCCGCCGTCGAGCTCGAGCAGGAGCGCCAGGCGCTGCGCCGGCGGGCCGACGAGGAGCTCCGGCGCGCACTCGGCGCCCTCGAGGCCGCCCACGACGAGCTGGCGGCGCGCTTTCGCCAGGCGACGCGCGACCTCGAGGACGCCGTCGCGTCGCTCGTCGTCGACATCGCCCGCGCCGTGTTGCGCCGCGAGGTCGCCTGCGGGGCCGACGCGCTCGCGCGTGCCCTGTCCCTCGCCGGGGATCGGCCCGGCGCCATCGTGCGGCTGAATCCCGCCGACCTGCCGACCGAGGCGTCGGTGCACAGCGGGCTCGAGCTGCGCGCCGATGCTTCGGTCGCCCCCGGCGGCTTCGAGCTCGAGGTCGGCGAGACGCTCGTCGACGGCCGCATCGAGACGGCGCTCGAGCGCGTCCGGGCGGTCCTCGAGGGGGCGCGATGAGGGCGCTCGTCGAGCGGCGAGGCGCGCTCCTCGCGGCCTGCCAGCCGGTCACCTACGGCCGCATCCGGCGCATGGTCGGGACCTCGATCGAGGTGGGCGGCCTCGACGCGGCGATCGGCGACTGCTGCCTGCTCCACGGCGCGACCTCGGTGGTCCCCGCCGAGGTCGTCGCCCTCGGGGAGGGCGCGGTGACCTGCCTCCCGCTCGGCGAGACGCGGGGGCTGCGCGCCGGCGCCCTCGCCGAGGCCACGGGGGGGCCGCTGCTCGCCCCGGTCGGCGACGGGCTCCTCGGGCGAGTCCTCGACGGGCTCGGACGCCCGATCGACGGCGGCGGAGCCCTCGTCGGCGTCGAGCAGGCCACCATCGACCACCCCGCCCCGCACCCCCTCCGGCGCCGCGCCGTGAGCGAGCAGCTCGCGCTCGGCGTGCGCGCCATCGACGCGATGCTCCCGTGCGGCAAGGGGCAGCGCCTCGGCATCTTCGCCGGGTCGGGCGTCGGCAAGTCCTCCCTGCTGTCGATGATCACCCGCAACACCGCAGCCGACGCCGTCGTCGTCGCGCTCGTCGGCGAGCGGGGGAGGGAGGTCGCCGAGCTCGTCGAGCGCGACCTCGCCAGCGCGCTCGAGCGCGCCGTCGTCGTCGTGGCCACCTCCGACGCCCCCGCGCTCGTGCGACTGCGAGCCGCCTTCCTCGCGACGCGCATCGCCGAGTGGTTCCGAGACCGCGGGCGGGACGTGCTGCTGCTCATGGACTCGCTGACGCGCTGCGCGATGGCGCAGCGCGAGGTCGGCCTCGCCGCCGGCGAGCCCCCGGCGACGAGGGGCTACCCGCCGAGCGTCTTCGGACTGCTCCCCCGCCTCCTCGAGCGCGCCGGCACCGACGAGCGCGGCTCGATCACCGGTCTGTACACGGTCCTCGTCGAGGGCGACGACATGAACGAGCCGATCGCCGACGCGAGCCGGTCGATCCTCGACGGCCACCTCCAGCTCTCGCGCGCCCTCGCCGAGTCCGGGCACTACCCCGCGATCGACGTGCTCGGGTCGGTCTCGCGCGTCGCCCCGGCGATCACCGACCCCTCCACGCGTGCGGCCGCGCTCGCGATCCGCCGGCTGCTCGCCGCCTACCGCGACGCCAGAGACCTCGTCGAGATCGGCGCGTACGTGCCCGGCACGAACCCGCTCGTCGACGCCGCCATCGCCGCCAAGCCCGAGATCGACCGCTTCTGCCGCCAGGGACTCGACGAGGCCTCGACGGCCGCAGAGGCGCGCGAGGGCCTCGCGCGCCTCGCCGCCTGCTACCCGGAGGCCCTGCCGTGACGGGGCGGCGCTCCCGCCTCGCGACCGTCCTGCGCGTCCGGCGCGTCGAGGAGACGCTCGCGCGCGCCCGCCTCGCCGGCGCGGCGGGACGCCTCGCGGCGGCCGCCCAGCAGGAGGCCGCCGCCGCTGCCGCCTACCGAGAGCTGCCGACGGAGCTGCCGCCGATAGGCGCGGCGGCCTTCGCCGCCTTCCGAGCGCGCGCCGCCTCCCTCGGGCGCGCCGCCTACGGCGCGTCGCAGCGCCGCCGCGCGCGCGCCGACGAGGTCGACGCGGCGCGCGCCGCGCTGCGGGCAGCCGAATCGAGGGTGGCCGTGCTCGAGCGCCGGGAGGCGGCCGGCCGTGAGGCAGCCCGGCGCCTGCTCGAGCGAGCCGACGCCGCGGCGGTCGAGGACCTCGCCGCGCACCGCCACGCGAGGAGGCCGTCCCAGTGAACGTGCAACCCCTGGGGCTCCTGCCGCCCGAGGTCGCCGCCATCGAGGCGGTGTTCGCGGCCCTCGCCGGCTCGGCCGCCGGGGGATCCCCGACCGCTCCAACCGACGCGTTCGCGATCCTCCTCGACGCGGCGAGCGCGGCGGGATCCCCGGCCTCCGGCCCGCCGAGCGGCCAGGGGGCCGCGACGCCGGGCAGCGCGAGCCCGGTCGTCGCCGAGGCAGAGCGCTTCCTCGGCGTCCCCTACCGCTGGGGCGGCGACAGCCCGGCGACCGGCTTCGACTGCTCCGGCCTCGTCCAGTACGTGTTCGCGCAGCTCGGCGTGGCGCTCCCGCGCACCTCCGAGCAGCAGGCGACGGTCGGCCAGGCCGTCCCGAACCTCGCCGCGGCCCAGCCGGGCGACCTCCTCTTCTTCGAACCGGGCGCCAACGGCGCGCCGCCGGGCGAGCCGGGCCACGTCGCGATCTACGCGGGCGACGGCGAGATGATCGCCGCGCCGCGAACCGGCGAGGTCGTCCAGCTCCAGCCGGTGCCATCCGAGCCGGTCGCCATCCGGCGCGTCCCGCTCGGCCCGGCAGCGCCCGGCGCGCCCGTCCAGATGGGGCAGGTCCTCGTACCGGCCGCGGACGCGCCGCTCGTCACGCAGGCCGCCGCGTCGGCCAAGGTGCCCGCCGCCCTGCTCGCCGCGATCCTCTACGAGGAGTCCCGCTTCGACCCGAGCGCGCGCTCGAGCGCGGGCGCCGAGGGCATCGCCCAGTTCATGCCGGCGACGGCCGCCGCCCAGGGGATCGACCCGTTCGACCCGGCCCAGGCGATCCCCGCCGCGGCGAGACTGCTCGCCGGCTACCGCGCCGCCTTCGGCAGCTGGTCGCTCGCCGTCGCCGCCTACGCGGCGGGTGGCGGCGCCGTCGAGCAGGCAGGGGGGATCCCGAACGACGGCTCGACCCCCGCCTACGTCTCCACCGTCCTCTCCCTCGCGAACCTGGCGGCGGGCAGCTGATGGGTGCGCTCCGGGCCACGCCGCCGGCCGCTGCGGCCGCTGCCCAGCGGGAGCTGGAGCGCCCCGGCGCGCACGCGCCCCACCCCGCAGGCGCCGGCCACTTCGCGGCCGTGCTCGACGGGGCCGTCCCCGCGCCCCGGCGCCGCAGCGAGCGCGCCGGTACCAGCGAGGAGGCCGGCCTCCTCGTCGCCCTCGCCGTCGCGGGGGACGCCGGCGCGGCAGCGTCGAGGGCCTCGGTCGGGGCGGCCGTCGAGCCGGACCGGCCGACCACCGACGGGGCGCGGCCACCTCGCGCCAGCGAGCTGGACCTGCGACGGCTGACCGGTGACGCGGGAGCCGCCGCCACGCCGGCGCCGGGCGAGCCGACGGCGAAGCACGCCGACGGCGCCCCGACCGAGTCCCCGGCGCGCCCGGGCGGGGGCCCGGCGGCGCCCCCGAGCGGCGGCCGGGCGGCGCCCAGCGGTCGAACGCCGCTCGAGCCCGCGTGGCACGAACCCAGACCGCCGACCGCCAGCGCCGCCGCCGCGCGCGGCGCGAGCCCGCAGCCGCCCGGGGTCCCGGCGCGCGCGCACCCGCTCGCCCCCGCGCCGAGCCAGCGGACGCCCCTTCCCGCCCACCCGGCGAGGAACGCGGCCACCCCGGCGCGACCGACCACGGCGCGGGACGCGCCAGGGGTGCGGGCGGGGCGGGCACCCGGCACGCCGAGCGAGCGGCACCGCGCCGGCGCGCCCGCCTGGCGCCTCCCCGGCGTGCCGCCCCCGGCCCCGGCCCGCACGGACCCGCCGGACGCCGCCGCGCCGCGGCGCGCGCCGAGCGGCGAGGCCCGCTCCGCGGGGCCCGCCGGTCCCCTCCTCGGCGCTCTCTCCAAGGCGCGCCCGGGAGCGAACGGCACCTTCTCCATCACGGCCTCGCTCGACCCGCCCGAGCTCGGGCGGATCGAAGCGACCGTCACCGTCCAAGGCGAGCGAGTCGAGATCGCCCTCGCGCCGGTGAGCGACGCCGGCCACGCCGCCCTCGCCGGCGCCCTCGGCGCGCTCCGGTCGCACCTCGAGTCCCAGGGCTTCGCCGTCGCCAGCCTCTCGCTCGCCGAGCCGCGAGCGCTCGCCGGACGCCGCGACCGGCAGCGCGAGGCCCCGGTCGGCGCTCGGCGGGACCCGCAGCGCCCCGGGGACGCGAGCGACCGCCCCCACGTTCTCGACCTGGTGCTCTAGGAGGAACGATGACCACCCCGATCGACGCGATCACCGCCGTCCCGAGCGCGCCGGCGACGTCCGCCGCGGCGAGCTCGCCGACGAACGCACTGCTCCAGCCGAACGAGTTCCTGACCCTCTTGATCGACAACCTGAAGTACCAGGACCCGCTCGACCCGACGAACAGCGCCCAGTTCCTCGGCCAGCTCGCCCAGCTGGCGCAGGTCGAGACGCTCCAGCAGCTGGAGACGACCGACGCGAGCGCTTCCCAGGCCGCCGAGCTCGCGAACGCCACCGCCCTCGTCGGCCGGCAGGTGAGCGGCACGGATGCCGCGGGGCACACCGTCCAGGGCGTCGTGAGCGGCGTCAGCGACTCCGCCACCGGCCCGGTGCTCGAGGTCGGGTCCTCGACGCTCGCGCTCGGCGAGGTCGCGACGGTCTCCTGAGCGCGCCCTCGAGGACGCAGGAACTGACAGCAGCACGAAGGAGGAACCGACATGACCGTCCGCTCGCTCGCCGCAGCCGACTCGGGCATCTCGACGATGCAGACGATGATCGACACGATCGGCGACAACGTCGCGAACGCCAACACGACCGGCTACAAGGCCACCACCCCCCAGTTCGAGGACGTGCTCACCGAGCAGCTCCAGCCGGCGAGCGGCGCCTCGGGGGGTCTGTCGAGCACGAACCCCGCGGCCGTCGGCGCGGGCGTCCAGGTGGCTGCGATGAACACCGACTTCAGCGAGGGCTCGATCGTCCAGACCGGCGTCCCCTCGGACGTCGCCATCCAGGGGAACGGCTTCTTCGTGATCTCGAGCGCCGGCCAGACCTACTACACGCGCGACGGCGCCTTCCAGCTCGACGTGAACGGCACGCTCGAGACCGCGAGCGGCGCGCAGGTCCTCGGCTGGGCGCCGGGGAAGCCGACGACCGGGCCGACCGGGCCGCTCTCCATCCCGGCGGGGCTCACGAGCCCGCCGCAGGAGACGGCGAACGTCACCCTCGCGGGGAACGTCGACGCCGGCGCGGCCTCCCCGGTGACGGCGACCTCGACGCTCTACGACGCCCAGGGCAACACCGTCCCCCTCACGCTCACCTTCACCCCGACGGGCAGCGCGAACCAGTGGCTCCTGCAGGCATCGCTCGCCGGCTCGAACCTGTTCGCTACCGGCGTGGTCCTCACCTTCGACTCGAGCGGCCAGCTCGCCTCGTACTCGGTGGACGGCGGTCCGACGACGCCGGTCGGGGCGGGTGGCGCGTCGGTCGCGTCGACGAGGGCGCTCCCCGCCGGCTACCAGTGGAACGAGTCGGCGATCAACTTCGTGCTGCCCGCGCCCTCGTCGCCGGCGGCGCTGACCCAGTTCGCCCAGGGCTCCACGGTCGCGGTCGGCGAGCAGGACGGCTACGGGGCGGGCACCATCGAGTCGTACTCGATCGGCGCCACCGGGACGATCACCGGTGCCTTCACCAACGGCCAGACCCAGCAGCTCGGCACGATCGCACTCGCGACCTTCACGAACCCCTCCGGCCTCGAGAACAACGGGAACCTCGAGTACCAGGAGACCGCGGCCTCCGGCCGACCCCTCGTCGGCACGGCCGGGACCGGCGGGCGGGGCACCCTGCTCGGCGGAGCGCTCGAGCAGTCGAACGTCCAGCTCGCGAGCCAGCTGACGAGCCTCATCGAGGCGCAGACCGACTACGAGGCCGACACGAAGGTGATCGCGACGACCCAGACCGTCCTCCAGGCCCTCGTGACGAACGCGTGAGCAGGCCAGGCACGGCTGGGGGACCCCGTTGCACCTCCACCAGCTAAAGCGAGCGGCGCTCGACGTCGTTAGGCAGGCACGGCCGGCGCTCGCTGTGCGCTCGGCCGCCCGAGGAGAGGCGCCGGATCGCCCCGATCCGGACCGGAGGCGCTCAGGGCGTGATCGTCGTTACGAAGCTCGACGGCAAGCGGATGGCGCTCAGCACCGACCGGATCGAGCGCGTCGAGCACAACGACACCTCCGACTCGACGAACATCCACCTCATCGGGGGGTCCACGCTCATCGTGGCCGACCCGGTCGACGAGGTCGTCGAGCGGATCGGCGAGGCGAAGGCGCGCACGATCGCCCGGGCGTTCCTCCTCGCCGACGAGATGGCACGCGAGCGCGACCACCCAGCACGGGCCTCGGCGCTGCGCGTGCTGCACGACGGCGAGGAGGTGCCGTGACCCCCGCCGGCATCGTCCTCGCGCTCGCCGCGCTCTTCGTCGCGATGGTGATGGGGGGCGGCAAGCCAGCCTCGATCATCGACGTGTCCTCGCTCATCCTCGTCTTCGGCGGGACGATCGGCGCCACGCTCGCCGGGATGACGCGCAAGGAGGCACGCCGGCTCCCGCGCGTGCTCGCGGTGGCGATGCGCAGACAGCGCGGCCGCGACCCCGTAGCGTTCACGAACCACCTCCTCGAGCTGGCGCGCGAGGCGCGCACCGGCGGGATGAAGGTCATCGAGGCGGAGCTGCCCGAGGCGAAGAGCGACCCGTTCACCCGCACCGGCGTCGAGCTCATCGCCACGACCTCCGACCCCGAGCGCGTGCGCGCCGTCCTCGAGGCCGAGGTGCTCGGGATGCTCGAGCGCCACCGCGCCGGCTACAAGGCCTTCCAGGACATGGCCGGCTTCGCGCCGACGATCGGCATCCTCGGGACCGTCGTCGGCCTCGTGCACGTCCTCGGCAGCCTGACCTCGCCCGGCCGCCTCGGCCCGGCGATCGCAACCGCCTTCACCGCGACCCTGTGGGGCGTGCTGTCGGCGAACATCTTCTGGCTGCCGATCGCCAACAAGCTGAGGCACCTCTCGCAGAACGAGCAGGCGTACAAGGAGCTCGTCATCGAGGGCCTGCTCGCCGTCCAGGAGGGACTGTCCGGCCCGCAGCTTCGCGACCGGCTCGAGCCCTTCCTCGCCCCGCACGAGCGCCCCTCCGAGCGCGCGGAGGCGGCGTGATGCGACGGACGCCCGAGCCCGGCCACGAGGGCCCCGCCGGCATGGAGCGGTGGCTGCTCACCTACTCGGACATGATCACGCTGCTCCTCGTGCTCTTCATCGTCCTCTACGCCCTGTCGAGCCTCAACCACGTGAAGTACGCGCAGTTCGAGCGGGGGGTCGCGACGTCGTTCAACGACGGCCCCGCCCAGCCGTCCTCGGCGCGCACGCGCCCGAGCCCGACCACCGGGCGCGAGGAGGTGCTCGCCGGCGAGGCCTCGCTGCGGCGCCTCGAGGCGGAGCTGCGCGCCGCGCTGCGGCGCGCCGGGCTGCTCCAGGACACGACGATCTCGATCGGCCCCCTCGGCCTCACGGTGGGGCTCGTGACCGAGAAGACCTTCTACTCGATCGACTCGGCGTCCCTGTCGACCCTCGGCGACCGCATCGTCGACGTCGCGGCGCACGTGCTCCGCCGCTACCGCAACCCGATCAGCGTCGACGGCTACACCGACAACGAGCCGATCCTCGGGGGGCCGTTCCAGACGAACTGGCAGCTGTCCGCCCAGCGCGCGGTGAACGTCGTCCAGCGTCTCCAGGCCGACCGAGTCCGGCCGAGCCAGCTGTACGCCGTGGGCTTCGGCCAGTACCACCCGAGCGTGCCGAACAACTCGGCGCGCCACCGCGCCGAGAACCGGCGCGTCGACATCGTCGTCTCGCGCCCCGGCCAGAAGGTGACCATCTCGTGAGCCCGATCCGCTCCCACGACTTCCGCCACGCCGAGACCATCGACCGCGCCTACCTGCGCACCTTGAACGCGATCTTCGACGCGTTCGCCCGCCACGCCTCGATCGACCTGTCGACCCAGACGCGCCACGCCTGCGAGCTCGCCTTCGAGTCCCTCGCGGAGCGACCGTGGCGCGACGCCGGCCTCCTCGTCGGCGAGCGGCCCTACGTCGTGACGTTCGGCGCGCACCCGCTCCCCGGGCAGGGCGCGCTCATCCTGCCCGTCGAGGCGGCGATGCGCATCCTCGAGCTGCGCCTCGGCGGCGGCGACAGCGCCCCCTACGACGGGCACCTCGAGCCGACCGAGACCGACTACGGCCTGCTCGGCCCCGTCTTCCAGAGCCTGCTCGACGAGCTCGCCCGGTCGATGGCGCGCGCCGTCCCCATCCACGCCAGGGTGGTCAACCAGGAGAGCAGCCTCCAGTTCGTCCAGTTCGCGAGCCCCGCCGAGATGTGCCTGTGGGCGAGCTTCAGCCTCCACACCGGTGGCGACGAGCCGGCCGCCTGCCAGGTGTGCCTGCCCTTCCCCGCCGTTCGCCAGCTCGTCGACCTCCTGCGCGAGGCCAGCCGACCCCCCGAGGACACCGGCGGCGACGCGATCGCGCAGGCCGTGCTGCGCGTCCCGATCGAGGTCCGCCTCGAGGTCCCCCCCGTCGAGCTCGCGCCCCTCGAGGCTGCCGCCCTCCAGCCGGGAGACGTCGTGCCCCTCCACCACCCGAAGGACCGCCCCTTCGACGTGCGCGCCGGCAACGTCCTCGTCGCGCGGGCGCGGCCCGGGCGCGTCGGCTCGAAGGTCGTCTGCTCGATCGTCGAGGAGGTGAGCCCCGCGTGAGCGTTCCGTTCGAGGAGCCGGGGGAGGCCGAGGTCGTGCTCGGCGGCGACGAGGCCTGGGAGCGCAGGCTGGCGCGCCTGAGCGACGTGCCGCTGCGCATCTCGGTGCAGATCGGCCAGACGAAGCTGCCCATCGCCCAGGTGCTCCAGCTGCGCGAGGGGCACGTGATCGAGCTCGACCGCCAGGTCGGCGCGCCGGTCGACGTCGTCGCCAACGAGCACGTCGTCATCGCCCGCGGCGAGGTCGTCGAGGTCGACGACGAGTACGGGGTGCGGATCACCGAGATCGTCGCCGGAGCGCTCGAGTAGTGGCCACCTTCTCCCTGTTCGTGCGCATGCTCGTGGCGCTCGGCGTCACCCTCGGTCTCCTCTACGCGGTGGCGCGCGTCGCCCGGGCGGCGCAGGGCCGGGGCCTCGGGCGCCGCCACGAGCGCGCGCGCTCGCCGGCCCGCCGGCCACCGATCGAGGTCCTCGCCCGGCGCGCCCTGTCGCGCTCGAGCGGCATCTCGATCGTGCGCGTCGGCAGGCGCGTCTTCGTCCTCGCCACGGCCCACGAGCGCGTCGAGTGCCTCGGCGAGCTCCAGCCGGGCGAGCTCGAGGAACAGCTCGGCCAGAGCCCGCCAGGGACGGCGGGCTCGGAGGATCGCCTCCCCTCAGCATGGGACGCTGCCATCTCGACGCTCAGGGAGCTGACCGTCCGGCGCTAGCCGGGCGGCGCTCGGAGAAGGCGCCCGATGCCACGACACGACGACGCCTCGCCCGCGGCGGGTCCCCGGTGAGCCCCCTCGCGCTCGCCGGGCCGAGCCCGTCGGTCACGATCGACCTGAGGGGCCTGCACAGCCCCTCGACGTCGATCCTCGTCGTCGTGGCGCTCACCCTGCTCTCGGTGGCGCCCTCGCTGCTCGTCCTGCTCACCGGGTTCACCCGGATCTTCATCGTGCTCGGCCTGACGCGCAACGCCCTCGGCCTCCAGTCGATCCCGCCGAACCAGGTGCTGGCGGGGATCGCCCTGTTCCTCTCCCTCTTCGTCATGGCCCCGGTGCTCTCGCAGATCAACCACGACGCCGTCCAGCCCTACCTGCACGGCAAGGTCGACGCCACGACGGCCATCAAGGCGGCCGAGACGCCACTGAAGTCGTGGATGCTGCGCCAGACGCGTGCGAACGAGCTCGCCCTGTTCCGCTCGGCCGCGCACGAGCACGGCTCGCCGGCGTCGCTGCCGATGACGACGGTCGTGCCCGCCTTCGTGCTCTCGGAGGTGGAGAGCGCCTTCGTCATCGGCTTCGTCGTGTTCATCCCCTTTATGGTGATCGACCTCGTCGTCTCGTCGGTCCTCATGTCGATGGGGATGTTCATGCTGCCCCCCACCCTCGTCTCGCTCCCCTTCAAGATCCTCCTGTTCGTGCTCGTCGACGGCTGGGCGCTCGTGGTGCACACCTTGCTGTCGAGCTTCCACTGATGAGCTCCGCGACGGCCGTCAACCTCCTCGCCCAGGCGATCGTCCTCGTGGTGAAGCTCGCCGGGCCGGTCCTCGTCGCGACGCTCGTCGTCGGCCTCACCATCTCCCTCGTCCAGGCCGTCACCTCGGTGCAGGAGTTCACCCTCACCTTCCTGCCGAAGCTCGTCGCGGTGGCCGCCATCCTCGCCGTCTCGGGCCACTGGATGGTGAGCCAGCTCGTCGACTACACGGACCAGCTCTTCCGCTCGATCCCCGCGCTCCTCGGTTCGTGACGCTCAACCTCGACGCCGTCGCGCTCGTCGCCTTCCTCCTCGCGCTCGTGCGCGCCACCGCCTTCCTCCTCGCCTGCCCACCCTTCGCCGGGAGCGCCATCCCGCTCGCGGCGCGCGCCGCGCTCGCGGGCGGCCTCGCCCTCGCGGCCGTCGGGCCGGCCTCGCGCTCCCCGCTGCCGGCCAGCACCGCCGGCCTCGTCGGCGCCCTCCTCGTCCAGGTGCTCGTCGGCGCGGCGATGGGCTTCGTCGTCCAGCTCTTCGTCGGGGCGCTCCGGTCCGCTGGCGTGCTCGTCGACCAGTTCTCCGGGCTCAACCTGCCCCCCGCGCTCGACCCGCTCGGCCTCGACCAGACGCCGGTCATCGGCCAGTGCTACGAGTGGCTGGCGACGGTCCTCGTCTTCTCCAGCGGCGCCGTCCTCCTCCTCGTCCGGGGGTTCCTCACGAGCTTCCAGGTGGTCTCGACACGGCTGCCCGGTGCCGACGTCGCGCGCCTGCCCGCGGTGCTCGGCGCCGACCTCGTCGGCTTCTTCGCCGCGTCCGCCGAGGTGGCGGCGCCGGTCGTCGCCGTGCTCCTCGCCGCACAGCTCCTCCTCGGCCTGCTCGCCAAGGCAGCGCCCCAGACGAACGTCTACGCGCTCGGCTTCGGCCTCCAGCTCCTCGTCGGCCTGAGCGTCCTCGCCGTCTCGCTCGCCGGCGTGCCGGCGGACCTCACGAACCTCCTCGGACGAGGCCTCGCCCAGCTCTTCGGAGGCGGCTGATGGCAGCCGGCGAGGTGCGCAGCGAGAGGCCCACGCCCAAGCGCCGGTCGGAGGCCCGGCGCCAGGGGCGCGTCGCGCGCTCGGCCGAGCTCGCCTCCTGGCTCACGCTGCTCGTCCTCGCCTGGGCGCTGCCGGCCCTCGGCGGCCGCGCCTGGTCCCTCGCGGCGGGGCTCGCCGCGAGCCTGACCGCGGCGGCCGGAGCTGCGGACCCGGGCCAGGCGCTCGCGCTCCTCGCCCGAGGCCTGTGGACCTTCCTCGCGGCGAGCCTCCCGATCGTCGCCGCGGTCGCTGCGGCCGGCCTCGCGGCGAACCTGGCGCAGGTCGGCTTCCACCTGTCGCCGGGGGCGCTCGGCTTCCGCCTCGTGCGCGTCAGCCCGAGCGCGGGGCTGCGGCGGATCGCCTCGAGCGCGGGGCTCTTCGGCCTGGCGCTCGGCGCGGCCCGCCTCGCGCTGCTCGCCGCCGCCGGCTACGCGACCGTGCGCCGCCTGGTCGCCGAGCTGCTCGCCCCCGGCACCCTCCCACTCGCCACGACCGTCACGCTCGGGGGGGCCGGCCTGCTCGCACTGGTGCGCGAGGTCGCGGTCGCCGCCCTCGTCCTCGCCTTCGCCGACTACGCCTTCCAGCGGCACCGCCACCAGGCGTCGCTCAAGATGACCAGGGAGGAGGTGCGGCGCGAGGCGCGCGAGACGGAGCTCGCCCCCGAGGTGCGACGCGCGCTGCGCCGCCGGCGACGGGGTCTCACGCGCCTGCAGCTGCTCGCCGCGGCGGCGAACGCCGACGTCGTGGTCGTGAACCCGACCCACTACGCCGCCGCGCTCGCCTACGACCGCACGCGCGACGTCGCCCCCCGCCTCGTCGCCAAGGGCGCCGACGAGCTCGCGCTCGCCCTCAAGGCCGCGGCCGTCGAGCACGGGGTGGCGGTCGTCGAGGACCGAGGGCTCGCGCGGGCGCTGCACGACGCGTGCGAGGTGGGCGACCTCGTCCCCCCGCGGCTGTACGAGGCGGTGGCCCGCCTCCTCGCCTTCGTCTACCGGCTCTCGCCCGCAGCGCGCGCCCTCGTCGAGGTCCACCACCTCGCCGCCTAGCGCCGCCGGACTCAACACCGCGGGTGCCGCGGCCGTTAGCACCGTGAGCCAGGACGGCGGTTGAGGTCACGGAGCGACCTTCGAGCGCGGCGGCGGACGCCGCCGGGAGGCGAGGAGCGTGGCCGGGATCGCAGTCGCCCGACGCGGCGCAGCGCCGTCGAACGCGAGGGTGCTCGCGGTGCCGATCGCCGTCGTCGCCGTCGTCGTGATGCTCGTCATCCCGCTCCCGACGATCCTCCTCGACCTCCTCATCACGGCCAACATCACGGCGTCGCTCCTCGTGCTGCTCACCGCGATGCACGTGCGGCGCCCGCTCGAGTTCTCGGTGTTCCCGACGCTGCTGCTCGTGCTCACCGTCTTCCGCCTCGCCCTCAACGTCTCGGCGACGCGCCTCGTCCTGCTCCACGGCTACGCGGGGGTGGTCATCCAGAGCTTCGGCCACTTCGTCGTCGGCGGCCAGCTGCTCGTCGGCCTCGTGGTCTTCCTCATCCTCATCGTCATCCAGTTCGTCGTGATCACGAACGGCGCCGGTCGCGTCGCGGAGGTGGCCGCGCGCTTCACCCTGGACGCCATGCCCGGCAAGCAGATGTCGGTCGACGCCGACCTCGCGTCGGGGCTCATCAACCAGGACCAGGCGCGCGAGCGGCGACGGGAGATCGCCGACGAGGCCGACTTCTACGGGGCGATGGACGGCGCCTCGAAGTTCGTGCGCGGCGACGCCGTCGCGGCGATCGTCATCACCGCGGTGAACCTGCTCGGTGGCCTCGCCGTCGGCGTGCTCCAGCACCACGACTCGCTGTCGGCGGCCGTGTCGACCTACAGCCTGCTCTCGGTGGGCGACGGCCTCGTCTCGCAGATCCCCGCCCTCCTGCTGTCGCTGTCGACGGGGATCATCGTCACCCGGGCAGCCGGCGAGGACGACCTCGCGTCGAACGTCGTCGGTCAGCTCGCGCGCCACCGGCGCGTGGTGCGCACCGCGGCCGTGGTGATCGGCCTGCTCGCCCTCGTCCCCGGCCTGCCGACGCTGCCGTTCGCGCTCGTCGGCGTGGCGCTCTACCTCCTCGGCGGCCGCCTCCCGGCGGACCCGACCCCCGAGCAGCCCGTCCCGGCCGCGGCCCCCGCCCCGGCGTCCGACGACTCGCCGGGCCAGCTCGCCCGGCGCTCCAAGGTGCTGCCCCTCGAGCTCGAGCTCGGCGTGGAGCTCGTCGCCCTCGCCGATCGCGCCCGTGGCGGCGATCTGCTCGACCGGGTCCAGGCGCTGCGCCGCAACATGGTGGAGGAGATCGGCATCGTCATCCCGCCGGTGCACGCGCGGGACAACGACCGACTGGCGCCGAGCGAGTACGCCATCAAGGTCCACGGCGTCGTCGTCGGCACGGGGACGCTGCCACGGGGCAAGCTCCTCGCGCTCGGCGCGGGCCTCGGCCTCGTCCCCGGGGAGGAGACGCGCGACCCGGCCTTCGGCGGCCCGGCGAAGTGGATCGGCCCGGAGGTGCGCCACCGCGCCCTCGCCGCGGGGGCGACGGTCGTCGAGCGCTCGGCGGTCGTCACGACCCACCTCGCCGAGGTCGTGCGCCGCCACGCCGGGAGCCTGGTGTCGCGCCAGGACGTGCGGGTGCTCCTCGACGCCGTGAAGGCGGACCACCCCGCGGTCCTCGAGGAGCTCACCGCGGCCGGCCTCACCCTCGGCTCGGTCCAGGGCGTCCTGCGCGGGCTGCTCGACGAGGGCGTGCCGGTGCGGGACCTCGTGCGCATCCTCGAGGCGATCACCGACCAGGCCGCGAGCGCGCGAGACCCCGACAGCCTGCTCGAGGCGGCGCGCCTCGCGCTCGGGCCCACGATCGCGGCGTCGCTCGCCCGCCGAGGGGTGGTCTCGGCCATCACCCTCGAGCCCGTCCTCGAGCAGTCCCTCGTCGCCGCGCTGCAGGTCGGCGAGCGCGGGCGGGTCATCGCTCGCCCGGCCGAGGAGCTCGACGCCCTCGTCGCCGACATCGAGCGCCACGTCGGCGCCGCCGAGGGGCGTGGGAAGGAGCCGGTCCTCGTGTGCTCGAGCCGGCTGCGCCCGGCGCTGCGCCGGCTGCTGGCGGCGCGCCTGCCGCACCTGCCGGTGCTCGGGGCGTCGGAGATCGCGTCGCAGGTGTCCGTCGAGACGATCGGGGTGGTGAGCCGTGCCGAACCTGCTGCGGTTTGAGGGGCCGACGAAGGAGGCTGCGGCGGCGAAGCTCTTCGCCGCCCTCGGCGAGGGCGCGAGGATCGTGCGCGCCGGCAGGGAGCGCTCCGGCGGCGTGCTCGGCTTCTTCCAGCGCGAGGTCTTCGTCCTCGAGGCGGAGCCGCCCGCCGAGCGCGCCGGGACGGTCCTCGCGCCGCTCGCCGCGGCCGTCGAGCGCACCGAGGACACGCTCGCCACGAGCGCCGGCGGCGCCTTCGAGAGCGCCTTCAGCGAGGTCCTCGAGGAGGCCGAGGAGGCGCTGGCGGCGGCCGCGGCCGCACCGGCCGGCGAGGCGCGCCGGCCGCTCGAGGCGTTCCGCCGCCTCGGACTCGCCGAGGCGCTCTGCCCGCTCGAGGGCGAGGCCGTCGGCGAGAGCCTCCTCGCGCGCCTCTCCCGCCTCGAGCGTCCGCCGGAGCTGCCGACCCGGCCCGGATCGGTCGTCGTGGTCGTCGGCGCGCCGGCCGGCGCGCTGCGCCTCGCGCGCCTCGTGCGCGCGCGCCTCGCGCCCGGCGACGCGCCCGTCCTCACCGTCGCCCCCCGACCGAGGCGCGGCCCCGCCGACGAGGCGATCGCGGACCCGCTCGACGCGGCGACGGCCGTCGCGGCGCGGCGCATCGCCCGCCAGCCGTGCGTCGTCGCCGTGGCGGCGAGGACGCCCGACCACGACTTCGTGGCCGACGTCGTCGCCGGGGTCGTGCCCGACGCCTGCTGGGCGGTGCTCCCCGCCTCCTGCGACGAGGCCACGATCGAGGCGCTGGCGGCTGCGACGGGCGGGATCGACGCCCTGTCCATCTACGGCCTCGACGAGGCGACCCAGCCGGCGCGCCACGTCGGCGGGGCGCTGCCCCTCGCCTACGTGGAGTTCCACGCCGCCACGCCGCTCCTGCTCGCCGCGTACCTGGCGGAGCTGGCGGGGGTGGACTGGTGACGCGGCGCCAGCTCGTGACCTTCGCCGCGGACGTCGCCCGGCTCGGACCGCTCGTCGCCCTCGGCTTCGCCGTGGCGGTCAACGTCGAGAACCTCGCCCACGTCCTCGACGCGCAGCTCAGCGTGGCGGCGGCCCTCTGGCGCTTCGCGCTGGCGCTCGCCCTCGGACTCGGCGCCGTGCGCCTGCTGACGCGCGTCCTCCTCGCCTACGCCCGCCAGGCCGCCGGGCGCGAGGAGGACGGCATGGAGGCAGCGCGCGGACCCGCCTCCACTCCGCGGCGCGCCGGCCGTTAGGAGGGGGTGGAGATGTCGACGGTGGACCTCGAGGGCGACCTGCTCGACGCGCTCGCGTCGCTCGTCGGCGCGGCACGCGAGGAGCTCGCGGCGGCCGAGGCGGTCGAGCAGCGAGCCGCGGCGCTGAACGCGCTCGTGGAGCGGTCGAGCCACCGGTACGTGGGGCGCGCCGCCGAGGAGCTCGCCCGGGCCGTCGACGCGCTGCGGGCCGCGAGCGCGGCGCGCGTGCCGCTCGCCGAGCGCGCCGCGACGCGCCTCGGCTGCGCCGCCGCAGCCACGCTCGCCGAGCTGGCCGAGGCGAGCCCCTCCCCCTTCGACGCCGAGCTGGCCGACCTGCGCGCGCGCCTCGACGCGACGGCGCGGCGCGTCGGCGCGCTCGAGGAGGAGAACCGGGCCCTCCTCGGCGAGCGGATCGCGCTCGTCGAGGCGGTCCTCGCCGGGCGCTGCGGCGAGGTCGCCCCCACCTACGGGCGGCCGCCGGCGTCGCGGCCACGGCTGCTGCGGGGCGTGCTGTGAGCTTCCTCGGCCTCGACATCGCGGCGAGCGGGATCGCGGCGGACCAGGCGGAGCTCGACAACGCTGCGGAGAACCTCGCGAACATCGACACGCCGGGCTACGCGCGCACCTCGGTCGAGCTCTCCCCGCTCGCGCCGGCGAGCAGCGAGGGGGTGGGCGAGGGCGTCCTCGTCGGCACCGTCGGCCAGCAGACCTCCCCGCTCTACGAGGCAGCGAGCCTCGCCGCGCGCGCCCAGCTGGCCGGCGCGAACGAGTCGGCCTCGATCGCCTCGACGCTCCAGTCCGCCTTCCCCGAGCCCGGCGGCACGGGCCTGCAGGCGCAGCTCAGCCAGACCTGGACCGACCTCGCCAGCCTCGCGACGAACCCCTCGAGCGCCGCCGCGGCGGGCTCGGTCGTCGAGGACCTGCACCAGGTGGCGACGACGCTCAACAGCACCTACGCGGCGCTCGCCGGCACCGCGACCCAGCTCGCGAGCGACCTCACGGGAGCGGGCGGGCTGCTCGCCCAGGTGAACGACCTGCTCAGCCAGGTGGGCCAGCTGAACGTCGCGATCGTCGCCGGCACGAACGGCGGGCTGGACACCAACGCGCTCGTCGACCAGCGCCGCGAGGCGCTCGGCAAGCTGGCCGACCTCGTCGGCGTCCGCACCGTTGCGAACGCCGACGGCTCGGTGGACGTGCTCGCCGGGGGGATCACCCTCGTCGCCGGGGCGTCGGTCGCCCAGCTGCAGGCGACGGGGTCGCCGAGCGGCGCCGACCTCGCCGTCGAGACGACCTCGGGCGCGCCGGTGCCGGCGGGCGGGCAGGTCGGGGCGCTGCTCACCGGCGTCGACGAGACGGTCCCGGGCCTGCTCTCCGGGCTCTCGGGCGTCGCCGACTCCCTCGCCACGGCGCTCAACGCGCTGCAGTCCGCCGGCGTGTCCGCCGACGGGACGCCGGGGCCGACCTCGCCGGCCGCGTCCGGCTGGAGCGGGCCGACGCTGCCGCCGATCTTCGTCGACGGCGGCTCGACGACCGCCTACACCACCGGCCCCGCCTCCGCGGCGTCGATCGCCGTGAGCCCGCAGCTGCTCGCGGACCCGAGCCTGCTCGCGACCGCCTCGGGCAGCGCGACGGCCGGCCAGCCGACGATCGACGCCACCACCGCGCAGCAGATGGCGGCCCTCGGCGCCACGGCGGGCGGCCCCGACGACCGCTACGGCGCCCTCGTCGGCGCCGTCGGCACGGCAGCGGCGAGCGCCACCAGCGCCGCGCAGGCCGCGCAGTCGCTCGCCGACGCGGCGGCGGCCAACCTCTCGAGCGTCGAGGGGGTGTCGACGAACGACGAGACCATCGCGCTGCTCGAGGCGCAGCAGGCCTACCAGGCGACGGCGCACGCGATCAACGCGATGAGCACGGCGTTCAACGACCTCCTGGCGGTGACGACCTGATGCGCATCTCGGACCTCACCTTGTCGGCGTCCCTCGGGGGGGAGCTCCAGGCCGACCAGCAGGCGCTCGCCGCGCTCGACGGCGAGATCTCCTCGGGTCTCGCCATCCAGCAGCCCTCCGACGACCCCGTCGGCGCGGTGCAGGTCCTCGCCGACCGGCGCCAGATCGCCCAGCTCGCCGCCTACCAGTCGACGGCGCAGGCGGCGAGCTCCTGGCTCGGCCTGGCCGGCCAGACCGTCACCGCCGTGCTCGACAGCCTCCAGACGGCGCGCACCGTCGTCCTCCAGGCGCTCTCCAGCGGGTCGCAGACCACCCAGTCCTACCAGGCCTACGCCGAGCAGCTGTCCGGGACGCTCCAGACGCTCGTCGGGCTCGCCAACACCACCTACGGCGAGACGCCGATCTTCGCCGGCACGGCGGGCGTCGCCGCCGCCTACAGCCCCACCGGCGCCTACAACGGGAACTCGACGCCCTTCACCATGCAGGTCGGACCGGGGACCACCGTCGCGGTGTCGGTGCCCGGGACGTCGCTCTTCGGCGGCGGCCCGACCGGCGTCCAGGACCTGTTCACCACGCTCGGGAACCTCGTCGCCGACCTCTCGAAGGGTCCGGGGCCGGCGGCGGAGGCGGGGCTCACGAACGACCTCGCCGCGCTCGACGCGAACATCTCCCTCGCCGAGCAGGCCTCGACGACGATCGGCGAGTCGTCGCGCATGGTCTCGAGCGCCGAGAGCGCCAACACGGCCGCCTCGACCCAGCTCCAGGGCGCGCTCGGCACCCTCGAGGACGCCAACCTCGGGGTGCTCGGGCCGCAGTTCCAGGCCGACCTGACCGCCTACCAGGCCGCGCTGGCGGCGGCCTCCCAGACGCTGCCCGAGACGCTGGCCGCGTTCCTCAAGTGACGAGCGAGGCAGCCCCCGGGCGTGCACCCGGCGCCCCTACCATGGCGGGCGTGACCGAGCTGCGCACCCTCGAGGCGATGGAGCTCACCTTCCCCGCCGGCATGCCCGGCATCCCCGGCGCCCGGCGCTTCGCCCTGCGCCCGCTCGGCGGCGGCGGCCTGAACGTCTTCGGCTGCCTCACGAGCCTCGAGCCGATCCGCCTCGCCGGCGGCGAGCAGGTGGTCTCCTTCCTCGTCGCCGCGCCGGGGCTGCTGTGGCCCGACTACCGCGTCGAGGTGGACGACGGCACCCAGGCGCTGCTCGAGATCGCCGCGCCCGACGAGGCCGCTGCCCTCGTGCTCGTCGACCTGCACGAGGACGTCGGCTCCTCGACGGCGAACCTGTTCGCCCCGATCATCGTCAACCGCCGCCTCGCACTGGCCGCGCAGCTCGTGCCCGCTCGCACCGAGGAGGAGGTCGGCTGGCCGATCGAGGCGCCGATCACCGTGCTCGCCGGACGGTGAGCGCCGTGGGCGAGGGCGCGCCGTGCTGACCGTGACGCGAGCCGTCGGCGAGCGCATCTTCATCGGCGACGACATCGTCGTCGAGGTGCGCGCCGTGCTCGACTCCAAGCAGGTGCGCATCGCGATCGAGGCGCCCCGCCAGGTGCCGATCCGGCGGGCCGAGATCGTCGACGCCGTCTCGAGGGCGAACCTGCGCTCGCTCGCCGCGACGGGCGACGCCGCCGCCCTCGCCGCGGCCCTCGAGCCGGGTGCTCAGCGCAGCTCGGCCTCGAGCAGCGAGAGCGGGTCCTCGAACCACTCCTCGTAGCGGGCGCCGTTCCCGAGCACCCGGAGCGCCTCCGTCGTGCCGAGCACGTCGTGGGGCCGCCTCGCGGCGCGCGCCGCGACGAGCTCGAGGTAGAGGTAGTCCGGGTGCGCCGGGAAGTCGCGCGCGAAGGCGGCGGCGAGGTCGGCCGCCTCCCCGGCCCGCCCCGAGGCGAGCAGGGCGAGCACCACCCAGCGCCCGAGGACCGCCTGCTCGGGCCGGGCAGCCGCCTCGCAGCGCCGGGCCAGGTCGGCGAAGGCGCCCGCGCCGTCGCCCTCGGCGAGCAGGTCGATGGCTGCCTGGTAGGGGGAGTCGGCGAGCGGGAGCTCGCTGCGCAGCGGCAGGTAGGCGCGGGTCACCCCCGGCGCCCCGGCCTCGTTCGTCGCGACCACCTTCCAGCGAACGACCCGCAGGCCGGCCACGGTGGGGCACGACAGGGGCAGGGCGAGCAGCCGGCTGGCGAGGGCGTCGAGGCGGACCTCGAAGCGCTCCTTGTCGCCCTCGCGGGTGAAGGTGGCGCCCCCCAGGTCGGCGTGCACCGGCGCGGGCGCCTCGAAGCGCTGGGCGGCGGCGACGGCGCGGTAGTGGCGGGCGAGGAGCGCCGCGGCGCGCCGGGAGCTCGAGCGCCGGGCGCTTCGCGCCGCACCGGCGCCGAGGCGCCGGGCGAGGCGAGCGTCCTCGAGCAGGCGCGCGACGCTCGCGGCGAGGCGCTCGACGTCGCCGAGCGGGGCGAGGAGACAGTTCGACCCGTCGCGTGCGACGTGGCGGATGCCGGGCGTGTCGGTGACGACGACGGGCGCGCCGCACGCCATCGCCTCGAGCACCCCGATGGCGAGCGACTGGTAGTCGCCGGGGGCGAGGACGGCCGCCGCGCGCCGGTAGAGGGAGGGGGCGGCAGCGCCCTCGAGCGGCACGGCCACGCCCGGCAGCGGGGTGCTCGCCGCGAGGCGCTCGCTCACCGCCCAGACGACGGCGAGGTTCGGGTGCGCGGCGCCGAGGCGGGCGACGACCGCGCGCGCGTCGTCGAGGCGGTCCGCGTCGGCCCCGGCGCCCGCCAGGACGACGACGTGCCCGGCCGGCTCCTCGGCGCCTGGATGGAAGCGCTCGTCGTCGAGGCCCAGGGCGACCGTGCGCGTGGCGACGCCGTAGCGGCGGTCGAGCGCCGCAGCGGCCTCGTCGCCGACGGCGACGACGTCGTCGGCGCAGCGGATCGAGGCCCGCACCATCGCCTCGAGCTGCGGCGGGAGCGCGTCGTAGAGGTGGAACCCGCCGAGCTCGAGGTAGACGACGGGCGCGATCCCGAGCTGGCGAGCCGGGGCCACCTGGTCCCAGTGGCAGGCGACGACGACGTCGCAGGGCGAGATCGCGTCCTCGAGCGGCTCGCCGAACGGGACGCGGACGAAGGGCACCCGCCCGTCCGCCGAGGGGGGCGCCGCGAAGTGGGAGAGCACCTCCACCTTCACCCCCGCCGCCTGCAGCCACCGGGCGTGGTCGAAGCTCGCCCTGCCCGGGGCGCCGGCGTCGGCCGGCGCGCCGAGCAGCGCGACGCGAAGCGGCGGGGGCGACGGCGCCCGCCGGCGAAGCGGCGGGGGCGCCAGACGGGCAGCCCCGCCGGCGACGAGGAGCTCCACGAGCCGGGCGGCGGCAGCGGCGTCCGCCGCGCGGCCGGTGAGCGCCGGCATCTACAGCGTCCGCTCGAAGGCCGGCGGGCGGCGCGCCTCGCGCCGGCTCGAGCCGAGGGCCCGGCGCGCCCGAAGGTTCTCGGTCCGGCGCTCGAGGACGACCGCCACGAGGCGCTCGACCTCGCCGGCGAGGCGACCCGCCTCGGCCGCGACCTCGCCGGGCACGGGGCCGGCGGGGGGGGCCGGCGCGGCGAGGGCGAGGGCCTCGTCGGTGCCGAGGAGGGGCGCGAGCGCGACGAGGAAGCGGTCGAGCTCGGCGAGGTACTCAGGCCAGGACGGATCCGGCACCGGCGAGCTCGCTCTCCCCCAGCGCGGCCGGGACGGCCTGCTCCCAGGCACGCTGCAGCGGCTCGACGATGGCGACGCAGATGTCGAGCGCCTCGACCCGCTTCTCCAGGTTGGCCTGGGCGAGGGCTGCCTCGAGCACCTGGTAGAGGGCGAGGAGGTCCCGGCCGGCGGGGAAGCGGTCCGGCTGCAGCGCGGCGGCGAGCACCTGCACGATGCGCTGCGCGTGCACGAGCGCCTCGTGCGCCTCGCGGACCTGTCCCCCGACGATCGCGGCACGCGCCTCTCCCATGTCCGAGACGAGCCGTTCGTACAGCTTAAGGAGCAGCTGCGGACCCGACAACGTGCTCGCCGAGGTCCCGGCGTAGGCTGCGGCGACCTCCGTCGCTGACCGTTCCATCGTGCGTGCCCCTTTCACCCGCCGCTCGAGCTCGTGGACGTCGTCGCCGAGCCGAGCGAGCCGAACGAGGTGCCGCCGAGGGCGTTCGCCAGGTAGGCGCCCTGGGCCCGCAGGCTCGCCAGCGTCGCCTCGAGGCTGTTGAACTCCTGGACGAGCGCCGCCTGCTGCTGGTCGACGAGCTGCTGCTGGAGCGTGATCTGGCTGGCGAGCCCGGCGTCGGTGGCCTCGAGCCCGCTCACCTCCGCCGGCAGCAGGCCCCCCGGCTCGGCCACCGACGCCGCCGAGAGGCTCGCGACCTGCTGCGCGAGGCCCGGGGCGTAGGTGAACGAGCCGATCGGCGTCGAGCTCGTGATGCCCGGCGTCGTGACGAGGAGGGAGAGCCCGGCGAGCGTCGGGTCGCTCACCGGGGCGGCGAGCACCTGCCCGTCCCCGGTGGCGGCGACGCCGCCGATCGTGCCCGCGACGTCCGTCCCCGCGTACGGCGAGCCGGCAGCCAGGCCGAGCTCGTCGGTGCCGGAGACCGCCACCGTGAAGGACTGGCTCGACCCGTAGAGCTGGGAGGTCACCTGGAGGCTCGAGCCCGAGCCGTTCGGGACGACCTGCGCGGACAGCGCGAGGCCCGACGCGGCGAAGGCGGCGTCGAGCCCGGAGGCGACCTGCGAGAGCGTCTCGCCCGCGCCGATCGCGTACTGGACGACGCTCGAGCCCATCGTGATCGTGTACGTCTCGCCGCCCGCGAGCGTGCTCGAGGACGAGGCGAACACGGCGGTGCCGGTCGCGCTCGCCTGGGTCGCCGAGTGGGTGACGACGAGCGGGTACGTCCCCGGCGCGGTCGCGTTCCCCGCGTAGACGAGGCTGACGTCGCCGGTGCTCGCCGGGGGCGAGGGCGCGAAGGTCCCGCCCTGGGTGAACATGGCGGCGACGCCCGTCGGGTCCGCCGCGAAGTCCGCCGCGAAGGTGGTCGGGTCGAACCCGATCGTCCCGCCGCTCGCGAGGGTGAGGCCCGCCGCGCTCCCGGCGCTGCCCGCGTCGGCCGCCGGGCTCGAGCCGATCGCGGCCCCGAAGTAGCCGAGGATCTGCTGCGCGAGCAGCTCGAGCGAGCCGTCCCCGTTGAGCGGCGCGGCGGTGTTCGTCGTCGGGTCGTAGGCGGTGTCGGTGGCGATGTCGGCGAGCACCTTGTTCGCCGCGTCGACGAGCGCCTGCACCTTGGAGGCGGCGACCGACCCGTCGGGGCTCACGCTCACCGTGACCGGCGCCTGGGACGTGGCCACGAGGTCGATCGACACGCCCGGCAGGAGCCCGCCCAGGGTGTTCGTCGGCGACGTGACCTCGTAGCCGGTGGCGCCGCCGATGCGCACGAGCGCGTCCGCGCCGGCGGTCGTCGTCGTGAGGGCGCCGAGGGAGGACGCGGCGAAGGCGTTCGGGTCGATCGTGACGTCGTTCGCCTGTCCGGTCGCCTGGGAGGCGAGCTCGAGGGCGTAGGCGTTCGTGCCGACCTGGAGGGCCGACGCGCTGATGCCGAGGCCGGCGCCGTTGATCGCGCTCACGACCGACTGGAGCGACCCGTTGCCGACCGAGACGTTCGCCGCGCTCATGGAACCGAGGGACAGGCCGCCGGCGGCGAGGGTCGCGCTGATGGTCCCACCGGTCCCCGAGGTGAGCGTCGCCGTCGTCGTCCCCGCGCCGGAGATGAAGCTGACCGTGTTCGCCGTCCCGTCGACGTTCACGATGCCGTCGGTCCCCGTCCCGCTGGCGCCGGTGGCGAGGCCGAGCGCCGCGTTCGCCGAGGCGCTCGCCACCTGCAGCGTCGCCTGGGAGCCCTGGTCCGCCGTCGTGAGGACGAGGTCCCCCGCAGCATCGACCGAGGCGGTGACCGTCCCGCCCGTCGCCTGCGTGACGGCCGCGGCGAGCTGGCTCGCCGTGTAGGTTCCGGCGGCGATCGTGTAGTTCCGCGTCGTGCCGTCCACCACGAGGCTCAGCGCGTCGTTCGAGCTCGAGATCGTCGTCGAGGCGGCGAGCGGCGAGGCGCCCGACACGCTCGCCCCCGCGGAGGCCTGCGTGACCTCGATGCTGTGCGAGCCGAGCGCCAGACCACTGCCGCTGAAGGCGGTGATCCCGATGCCCGACCCGCCGCGCCCGACGAGCAGGTCGCCGCTCGCCACGACGTCGCCGGTGGCCGCGACCGTCCCCGCGGACACGAGCGTGTCGGCCGCAGCGAGCTGGTCGACGACGAAGGAGACCGAGCCGGGCGACGCGCCGGTCCCGAGCGTCGCGCTCGCCACCGCCGGGTCCGAGGAGCTGGCCGAGAGGGCGCTCGCGAAGGCGTCGGGCGCGGCGATGGCCTGCGCGGCGCTCTCGAGCGCGCCGAGATCGGCCTCGATCGCCTGGTAGTCGCTGATCTTCGTCTCGTTCTGGCTCTGCGCCTGCTGGAGCGCCCGCAGCGGCGCCTCGTACTGCTGGAGCAGGGCCTGGATGATCTGCTGGGTCGGCAGGTTCGACTCGATGCCCTGGAACGAGATCGCCGGGAGGCTCGAGCTGCTCGACGACACCATGGACATCCCAGGCCCCCTGCCTTCCTGCCTCGGCGCGGCCGCGTCCGGCGGTTGCTGGGCGGGGCCGGCGCCGTTCCCCCAAACAAACGACCGGCGCCGCGGCGAGGTTAAGCCGGCGTCGACACCCCGCGAGGTGGCGCGCGCCTCACGCGGCGGAGCCCCCTCCCGGGCACGGCCGGCCGGCCCGGCGGCAGCTCGCGGGCGGGCGCGAGCGCGGCGGCCTCGACGAAGGCGAAGGCGCCGCCGCCGTTCGCCTGCCGCTCCCAGGCCGAGGCGCGCCGCCAGCCGGCGTCGGCGAGGAGCGCGTCGGCGAGGAGCAGGGATCGCTCGGCCCCGCCGGCGCCGAGCGGCGCCGCCACGACCGGCGGGACGCGGCGGCTGTCGTGGGAGCGCCAGACGAGGAGCAGCGACGGGCACGACAGCGCCGGGGTGACCTGGGCGAGCGCGCCGGGCGCGGGCGTGGGCGCCGCGGACCGGGCGAGGCGCTCGAGGGAGTCGGCGAGGAGGCGCAGCGACGCCCGGACGTGCGGGCGCATTGTCCGGTCCACCCTGCCTTCTTACCGGCTCGTGCGACCCCCGTCCAGCGGCGCGACCTCCCAGCTCACGAGCGGTGCACGGACCGCCACGCTCGGTGGCTGCAGCCCGCCTGCCCGCTCGGTCGGGGTCCCGACGCGCGCCGCGTGCGCGGGGCGCGCTCGGAGGACGCGGCGCCCCGGTGGCTCGCGCCCGGGCGCGGCGCTCGCGGGGACGCCTCGGGCGCGGCCGTGCCGGAGGCGTCGCTCGTCGCGCCGCCGGGACCGGCGCCTCGCCGGCGCGCGCGCGTGCGCCCTCGGCCGCGTCCCGCCGGCGGCGTGGACGCGCCGAGCCGCATCGACAGCCGCTCCCCGCTCGGGGGCTGCCCGGCCCCGGAGGGGCCCGCCGCGGCCCGCCGTCTCCTCGCCTGGGGCGCCGCCCGGTGACGTCGCGGTGCGCGTCAGCGCAGCCGCGCCACGACGTGGCGCCCGTAGGCGCGAAGCGTCGCCTCCATGTCGTCGTGCATGAGGTAGAGGGCGAACTGGTCGACGCCGAGGGCGGCGAGCTGCTCGAGGCGCTCGAGGTGCGCGCCGATCGGTCCGAGCACGCAGAAGCGATCGACGACCTCGTCGGGGACGAACTCGGCGGTCGGGTTGCCCGCCCTGCCGTGGTGGGCGTAGTCGTAGGCGGGCCGCTGCGCGACGTAGTCCGTGAGCACCCGCGGCAGGTCGGCCGAGGAGGCGCCGTAGCGGGCGACGAGGTCGGCCACGTGGTTGCCCACCATCCCGCCGAACCAGCGCAGCTGGGCGCGCTGGGACACGAGGTCGTCGCCGACATAGGCCGGCGCGGCGGCGACGAGCCGGAAGGGCGACGAGCCTCGTCCCGCCTCGTGCCGGGCGCGCCGCGCGCTCGCCGCAGCCCACTCGACGATCGCCGGATCGGCGAGCTGGACGATCAGGCCGTCCGCGTGCCGGCCGGCGCAGGCGAGGGCTCGCGGACCGTAGGCGGCCATGAGGACGTCGAGGCGGCCGCCGACGACCCAGGGCAGGCGCACGGGTCGCCCGTTCAAGACGACGGTCCGCCCCTCGGCGAGGCCCTTGATGGCGGCCGCCGCCTCGGCGACGAGCGAGAGCGAGGCGGGCTGCGCGCCCGTCACCCGCACGGCCGAGTCCCCGCGCCCGATGCCGCAGATCGTGCGGTTGCCGAACATCTCGTTCAACGTCGCGAAGCACGACGCGGTCACCGCCCAGTCGCGCGACAGCGGGTTCGTCACCATCGGGCCGACGAGCACCGAGCGCGTGCGCGCCAGGATCTGCGAGTAGATGACGAACGGCTCCTCCCACAGCACGGTCGAGTCGAACGTCCACACGTGGCTGAAGCCGAGGTCCTCGGCCATCGCCGCGAGCTCGATGACCCGGCGCGCCGGCGGGTTCGTCTGCAGCACGAGGCCGAGCTCCATCTCCCCCCTCCCCAACGTGCTCAGCGCAGGCAGCCGTTCGGCTGGCGCTCGAGGAAGCGGCCGTGGCCGGCCTCGCCGAGGTAGCGGCCGCCGGACACGACGAGCCGGCCGCGCGAGAAGACGGCGTCGACGCAGCCGGTGACCTCCATCCCCTCGTAGGCCGAGTAGTCGACGCGCATGTGGTGCGTCGAGGCGGAGATCGTGCGGCGCGCGCTCGGGTCGTAGACGACGACGTCGGCGTCCGACCCCGGGGCGATGACCCCCTTGCGAGGGTAGAGGCCGAACAGGCGCGCCGGCGCCGTGGCGTTCAGCTCGACCCAGCGCGCGAGCGACAGGTCGCCGCGAACCACGCCCTGGTAGGTGAGCTCCAGGCGGTGCTCGATGCCCGGCAGCCCGTTCGGGATCCGCGAGAAGTCGCCGATGCCGAGCTCCTTCTGCTCCTTGAAGCAGAACGGGCAGTGGTCGGTCGAGACCACGGAGAGGTCGTCGGTGCGCAGCCCCCGCCACAGCGGCCCGTGGTGCTCGCGCGGGCGCAGCGGCGGCGAGCAGACGTACTTCGCCCCCTCGAAGCCGTCGCGCGCGAGGTCGTCGTCCGTGAGGAAGAGGTACTGCGGGCAGGTCTCGGCGAAGACGTTCTGGCCCGCGTCGCGCGCCTCGGCGATCGCCTCGAGCGCCTCGGCGGCGGACAGGTGCACGACGTAGAGCGGGGCACCGGCCTGCGCGGCGAGGTCGATCGCTCGACGGGTCGCCTCCCCCTCGAGGCGCGACGGCCGGGTCAGGCCGTGGTAGCGGGGCGCTCGCTCGCCGCGCCCGAGCGCCTCGGCGACGAGAACGTCGATCGCGAGGCCGTTCTCGGCGTGCACCATGATCGTGGCGCCGTTGCCGGCCGCTCGCCGCATCGCCCGGAAGATCTCCCCGTCGCTCGAGTAGAAGACGCCGGGGTAGGCCATGAAGAGCTTGAAGCTCGTCACCCCCTCGTCGACGAGCGAGTCCATCTCCGCGAGCGTCGCGTCGTTCACGTCCGAGACGATGAGGTGGAACCCGTAGTCGACGGCGCAGCGCCCCTCGGCCTTGGCGTGCCAGGCGTCGAGGCCGGCACGCAGCGACTCGCCGCGACGCTGGATCGCGAAGTCGACGATGGTCGTCGTGCCGCCGAAGGCCGCCGCGCGCGTGCCCGTCTCGAAGGTGTCGCTCGACGTCGTGCCGCCGAAGGGCATCTCGAGGTGCGTGTGCACGTCGACCCCGCCGGGGATCACGAGCCGCCCGGTCGCGTCGACCCGCACGTCAGCGGTGGCGCCGAAGGCGGCGGCGAGCTCGGAGCCGGGGGCCGTCAGCGCGGCGATGCGCTCGCCGTCGATGAGGACGTCCGCAGGGTACGGCCCGCTCGAGGCGACGACCGTCCCGCCGGTGATCACGCTGCGCACCTCGTCGCCTCCTCGGCCCGCCCTCGCTCTCAGGGCGCCACGAGCGGCCCGTAGGCCGCGGGGTTGCGGTCGCGGTAGAAGGCCCAGGTGTCGCGCACCTCGGCGAGCAGCCCCATGTCGAGGTCGCGCACGACGACCTCGTCGTCTCGGTCGGAGCCGGCCTCCCCGACGAGGGCGCCGCGGGGGTCGACGAAGTAGGAGCTGCCGTAGAACTCGTCGTCGCCGAGCGGCTCGACGCCGACACGGTTGACGGCGCCGACGAAGTACTGGTTCGCCACCGCGGCGGCCGGCTGCTCGAGGCGCCACAGGTGCGCGGACAGGCCCCGGCTGGTCGCCGACGGGTTGAAGACGATGCGCGCCCCGCCGAGGCCGAGGGCGCGCCAGCCCTCCGGGAAGTGGCGGTCGTAGCAGATGTAGACGCCGATCGCGCCGACGGCGGTGGCGAACACCGGGTACCCGAGGTTCCCCGGTCGGAAGTAGAACTTCTCCCAGAAGCCAGGCAGGTGCGGGATGTGCGTCTTCCGGTACTTGCCGACGTAGGAGCCGTCGGCGTCGACGACGAAGGCCGTGTTGTAGTAGCAGCCGGGCTGCTCGATCTCGTAGACCGGGACGACGAGGACGAGGCCGAGCTCGCGGGCCAGCTCTCGCATCGCCTGCACGGTCGGCCCCCCGGGGACCGGCTCGGTGTACTCGTAGTACCTGCGCTCTTGGACCTGGCAGAAGTACGGCCCGTAGAACAGCTCCTGGAAGCAGACCACCTGCGCCCCCTGCGCGGCCGCTCGGCGGGCGAGCGCCACGTTCGCGTCGATCATCGACTGCTTGTCGCCGGTCCAGCGACACTGGACCAGCGCTGCTCGAACGATCTCGCCCATCGTGGTGCCCCTCCTCGCCGCCTCGCTCCGGGCGCTCTCAGACCCGCGTCGGGAAGGCGAGGCCTGGCCCTGCCGGTGGCGGCGGCGCCCACCGGCTCGTGACCACCTTGAGACGGGTGTAGAAGCGGATCGCATCCGGGCCGCAGACGTGGAGGTCCCCGAAGAGCGAGGCCTTCCAGCCGCCGAAGGGGTGGGTCGCGACCGGGGCCGGGACGGGGACGTTGACGCCGACCATGCCGACCGGGACCTCGCGCTCGAAGACCCGCGCCGCCGCGCCGTCGCGGGTGAACACCGCGGCGCCGTTCCCGTAGGGGTTGGCGCGAACGAGCCCGAGCGCCTCGGCGAGCGTCGCGACGCGCACCACGCAGAGCAGCGGTCCGAAGATCTCGTCGTCGTAGATCGGCATCCCGGGCTCGACGCAATCGAACAGGCAGGGGCCGAGCCAGAAGCCGCCGGGCTCGCCGCTCGTCGGGTGCTGCCGCCCGTCGAGGACGAGGCGCGCCCCCGCTGCGACGCCCGACTCGAGGTAGGCGAGGACGCGCTCGAGGTGGGGGCGCGAGATGAGCGGGCCCATCTCGGCGCGCGGATCGGTGGCCGGCCCGAGGGCGATGCGCGCCGCGCGCTCGCGCAGCCTGGCGACGAGGGCGTCGCCCACGCCGCCCACGGCGACGACGACCGACACGGCCATGCAGCGCTCGCCCGACGACCCGAAGGCGCCGCTCACCGCAGCGTCCGCGGCAGCGTCCAGGTCGGCGTCCTCCAGCACGACGAGGTGGTTCTTCGCCCCGCCGAGCGCCTGGACCCGCTTGCCCTGGGCGGCAGCTGCGCCGTAGACGGCGCGCGCCGTGGCGGTCGAGCCGACGAAGCTCACCGCCGCGACCTCGGGGTGCGCGACGAGCGCCGCGGCCGCCTCGGCGTCGCCGTGCACCACGTTGAGCACGCCCGGGGGGAAGCCGGCCTCGGCGAAGAGCGCGGCGAGCAGCGACGGCGCGGCAGGGGCCTTCTCGGACGGCTTGAGCACGAAGGTGTTGCCGCACGCGAGCGCGAGGGGGACGAGCCACAACGGCACCATCGCGGGGAAGTTGAAGGGCGTGATCCCCGCGACGACGCCGAGCGGCTCGCGCAGCGAGCAGGCGTCGATCCCGCTCGACACCTCGCGGGAGTGCTCGCCCTTCACGAGCTCGCCGATCCCGCACGCGAGCTCGACGACCTCGAGGCCGCGCCGCACCTCGCCGAGCGCGTCCGACCGGACCTTGCCGTGCTCGGCGCTCACGAGCTCGGCGACCTCCTGGCCGCGGCGGGCGAGGAGGTCCCGCAGCCGGAAGAGGAGCTCGGTGCGACGCGCGAGCGAGCACGTCCGCCACTCGTGGGAGGCGGCGCTCGCCGCCGCGACCGCGGCATCGACCTCCTCGGCGCCGGCGAGGTCGACGGTGCCGGTCACCCGGCCGGTCGCCGGGTCGACGAGGTCGCCCGTGCGGCGCGCGCCCTTCGACCACGGCTCGTTGGCGACGAGGTGGGTGACGTGCCTCACGGGCGCGCCTCGCCGACGAGCTGGCGCGCGACGACCTCGAGGGACGCGATCAGGATGCGCGCCCCCTCGGCTGCCTCGCCGAGCGTCAGGCTGAGCGGGGGCGCGAGGCGCAGCACGTTGCCGTGCAGGCCTCCCCGGCCGACGAGCAGCCCCCGCCGGCGCGCCTCCTCGAGCGCCCCGAGCGCCGCGGCGGGTGCCGGGGTGGTCGTGCCGGGCTCGACGAGCTCGACCCCGATCATGAGGCCCTTGCCACGCACGTCGCCGACGAGGGGGAGGTCCCGGCGGCAGCGCTCGAGCTGCGCGCGGAGGAAGGCGCCCACCTCGGCGGCGTTCGCCTGGAGGTCGTGCGCGAGCAGGTAGTCGAGGTTGGCGAGCGCCGCCCTCGTCGCGAGCGGGTTCCCCCCGAAGGTCGAGATGGAGTGCGCCGCGAGGGCGTCGATCACCGCCGCCCGGCCGACGACCCCGCCGATCGCGACGCCGTTGCCCAGGCCCTTGGCGACCGTGAGGAGGTCCGGCACGACGTCGTGGGCCTGGAAGCCCCAGAAGTGCTCGCCGGTGCGCCCCCACCCCGTCTGCACCTCGTCGGACACGAGGAGGATGCCGTAGGCGTCGAGCACCTGCTTCATCGCGCCGAGCAGGCCGTCGGGGAGGACGGTGAAGCCGCCGACTCCCTGGATCGGCTCGGCGATGAGGCACGCCACGTCGCCCGCGGTCGTCGTCTCGATCACCTCGACGAGGTCGGCGACGCACGCCTCGATGCGCGCCGCGTCCGAGCGGCTGCCGAGCGGGTCCCGCACGCGGTCGGGGCAGCGCACGTAGCTCACCTGGAACGGGCTCAGGCTCGAGGCCGACCAGGCACGGTTGCCCGTCACCGCCATCGCCGCGAACGAGCGCCCGTGGTAGCTGTTGCGCAGCGCGAGCACCTGGTTCGAGCGGCGCGCCGCGCAGCAGCACAGCAGCGCCGCCTCGTTCGCCTCGGTCCCGGAGTTGACGAAGAACACCTTGGCGTCCGGGATCGTCGAGAGGCGCGCGAGCCGCTCGGCGAGCTCCACCATCGGCCGGATCAGGTAGAGCGTCGAGCAGTGCAGCAGGCGCCCGGCCTGCTCGCGGATCGCCTCGACGACCTCCGGGACGCTGTGGCCGCTCGTCGTCGTCACGATCCCGCCGAAGAAGTCGAGGTACTCGTTGCCCTCCGCGTCTCGCACGCGGCAGCCCTCGCCCGAGACGAGCTCGATCGGCTCGTCGTAGTACAGGCCGAGCCACGCCGGCGCCACCTTGCGGTGGCGCTCGGCGAGCTCGGCGTGCGCGCCCGGCGAGGCGGTCATCGGACCGCCGTGCCGCCGCGCTCGGCGGCCCAGCCGTCGAGGAGGTCGCGCGCGAGCTCGGCCACCCGCTCGGGTGGGTGCACGCCCTCCTCGGTGACGTAGCGGTGGACGAGGCCGGCGTCGACGCGCTCGAAGAACTGGTTCCACACCGCGACGCGCCCGCGCTCGACGAGCGGCCAGCCCTCGGCCAGCTCGGCGGCTGGCCGCACCTCCATCTCGATGTCGCGCTCGTCGCCGAGGTACACCTTGGCGAGCTCGGTGGCGACGTAGAGGTCCACGCCGGCGCGCCGGCAGGCGAGCGCGAGCGGCAGGGTCCCGGTCTTGTTGGCGAACGAGCCGTCCGCGAACACGGTGTCCGCGCCCACGAGCGCGACGTCGGCGCGCTCGGCGGCGATGCACACCGCGGCGTCGCTGTAGAGGACGACGGGGACCGGCGCCGCGGCGAGCGCCTCGACGAGGCGGCGCGACTCGCGGTACGGGCGCGACTCGGTGACGAGCAGCTCGAAGGGGATCCCGGCGGCGGTCGCACTGCGCAGGAGCGCCTCGAGCGTCGCGCTGTAGGAGTGCACGAGGACGCGCGCCCCCGCCCGGACGACGCTCGGCGCGAGCGCCCCGATCCGGCCGACCGCCTGCTCGGACCTCGCGGCGAACGCGCGCATCGCGATCGCGATCTCCTCCCTGAGCGCCGAGGCGTCCGCATGCTCCCCGCTCGCCAGGCTCGCGGCGAGGCGGGCGACGTTGCGCACGACCGCCATCGACGGTTTCGTCGAGGCGACCCAGTCCGCCGCCTGCGCCGCCGCCTCGCGCACGGCCTCGACGCCCGCCGAGGGGTCGACCTCCTCGACCGACAGCGCGATGAGCTCAGCCGAGGCCCGCGCGAAGGCGCTCCCGCCGGGGACGCGATTGGCCGCGATGTCGTCACGGAGCGCCGCGAGGCGCTCGGCTCGTGCCTCGGCCGCTCCGGGCACCTCACGCCCCCCGGCGCGAGGCCGCGGCGTAGGCGCACGCGATCTGCGCACCGAGCGCCACGTTGCCCCGCACGGCCGCGAGGTTTGCCTCGAGGGAGGCGCCGTCGGTCGCCTCGAAGATGTACGAGAGGAGGTAGGGGGTGAGCTGCTGGCCGCGCACGCCGTTGCGCTCGGCGGCGCGCAGCGCCTCCGCGAGGACGCGCTCGTGCAGCGCGGGGTCGAGCTGCGCCTCCACGGGCACCGCGTTGGCGACGATGAGCGCGGAGGGCACGTCGAGCTCGTCCTGGGCGCGCATCACCGCCGCGACCGCCTCCGCGGACTCGAGGCACCAGTCGAGCATCTCGCCCGAGCCGTGGAGGTAGAAGCCGGGGAACTCGCGGGTACGGAAGCCGACGACGGTGACGTTCAGCGTCTCGAGCCGCTGGAGCGTCGCCGGGATGTCGAGGATCGACTTCACCCCCGCCGAGACGACCGTGATCCTCGTCCGGCTCAGCGCCTCGAGGTCCGCCGACTCGTCCCAGGAGTCGATCCAGCCGCGGTGCACGCCGCCGAGCCCCCCGGTGGCGAAGACGCGGATCCCGACGCTGCTCGCGACGCAGGCGGTCGCCGAGACCGTGGTCGCGCCGCTCGCCTTCGTCGCGAGCGCCACCGCCAGGTCGCGCAGCCCGAGCTTGCGGATGCCGGGCTCGCCCGCGACGCGCCGCAGCTCGTCGTCGTCGAGGCCGACCTTCACCACCCCGTCGAGCACGGCGATCGTCGCCGGGCAGGCCCCGCCGGCTCGCACGAGGTCCTCGAGCTCCCGGGCGACCTCGTAGTTGCGGGGCTGTGGGAGCCCGTGGGAGATGATCGTCGACTCGAGGGCGACGAGTGGGCGGCCGGCGCGGCGCGCCGCGCCGGCCTCCTCGCCGAACGCCACGCCGGCAGGCGCCGGCCGGTCACCAGCTTCTCGCATCCGCTATGGCCCTTTCGGCTCACCGCTCGTGGAGCTGCGCCTGCGACGCTAAAGCCTGCCCCCTCGTGCGTCCAAGACGATGTCGGTGCGCGAACCTAAGCTCCTGCTTATCCCCACCCGCTGCGCCCGGCGCCAGCAGGTGCTCCGGAGGCACGCCAGGCGCCCGGCGCTGCCGGTAGCTCTCCCAGCTAGCCGGGCATGCCGACGCGAGCGTCCGCGGGGCCCGGTCGCGCCCGGCTGCTCCGACGATAAGCGCGCCATTATCGAGAGCGCCGAGTTCGTCTTGGACCGCCCTGCGCCTCGGCCGTACCCTGAGCCGCGTCATCGGGGGATACTGGGATACGAGGGGGAGCAAGAGGTGATCTCCAGACGATCGCGCTACCTCGCGACGGCCGCCATGGCGACCGCGGCGCTGCTCGTGACGGGTGGCGCAGCGGCGGCCTCGGGCCGTTCGAGCCCGACTCGGGTGACCCGCGGCTTCGACACCCACAAGCGGGTCACCATCACCATCGCGGACGGCTGGGGCGACACGCCGAGCGTCGCGGCCGCCTTCGCGGGCGTCGTGCACAACTTCGAGCGGAAGTACCCGAACGTGCGGGTGAACCTCGAGACGGAGGGCTCGAACGCCTACAACGAGGCGATCAACCTGCGGGCGGCCTCGAACAACCCGCCGGACGTCTTCATGCTCTCGACGGCGGGGTACGGCCCGGGCTTCTACGACCTCGCGAAGGCGGGCGACCTCGAGCCGCTCGACGCCTACGCGAAGGCCTACGGCTGGTACAAGCGCTTCAGCCCGACCGCGCTCGAGGTCTTCCGCCTCAACCGCAAGACCGGCCAGTGGGGCAGCGGCGCGCTCTACGGGCTGCCCGAGCAGAACACGATGATCGGCGTCTTCTACAACAAGAAGATCCTGCACGCGATCGGCTTCAGCAGCCCGCCGACGACCTTCGCGCAGTTCGAGACGACCCTCGCGCTCGCGAAGGAGAAGGGCTACACCCCCATCGCGGCGACGAAGGACGCCTACGTCCACGACGAGATGGGCCTCTGGGACGCCTTCTCGAGCTCGGAGCAGCCGATCAACAACTGGGTCTACGGCAAGTCCGGGACCTTCGCGAGCTCGGCCAACCTGCGCGCCGTCGAGACGCTGCTCACCTGGCAGAAGGACGGCTACCTGCAGGCAGGATCCGAGGGCCTCGGCTACGGGAACGCGGTCGGCGCGCTGACCGGGGGGAGCGCGCTGTACTTCTTCGCCGGCCCCTGGCTCGACGGCGCGGTGCAGTCCTCGCTCGGTCCTGACGCGGGGTTCATGCAGCTGCCATCGGTGTCCAAGCGCTCCCCGGTCGGCGGCGGCCCGTCGTCGCCGCTCGTCATCAGCTCGAAGTCCAAGCACCTGGCCGTCGACGCCGCCTTCCTCAACTTCTTCAACAGCACGGCGGAGTCGAACTACCTCGTGCAGCACGGCTGGGGGCCGCCGGGCGCGACCGTCAACCCGTCGGTGGCGCGGACGCTGCCGGTGACCGCGGAGGTCCTCGCGATCCTGCGCAGGGTCGAGGCACCCGGCGGAGCCGGCACGACCCCGTACATCAACTGGGCGTCGCCGGCGGTGAACAACGACATCTACTCGGGCCTGGAGAGCGTGCTGGCCAACCAGATGACCCCGGCACAGTACCTCGCCCAGATCCAGAACGACTGGGTCCAGTTCAAGGCGCAGCGGAGGTCGTAGGCGGCAGATGGCGCGCGCCGCGGTCGCGGTCGAGGCCGGCCGGGTCCACAGCCCGGCCGGCCGGCGCGTCGCGCCTCGCGCCGTCAGCGCGCCGGCGCGGCGCCAGCGGACCGCCTACGCCTACGTCCTACCGGCGCTCGTGCTCTACGCGCTCGTCGTCGTCGTGCCCTTCGCGCACGGCGTCGTCATCTCGCTCTTCAACTGGGACGGGGCCTCGCCGATGCACTGGGTCGGCGTGCGCAACTACGCCGCCGCCTTCGGCGACCCGCTCGTGCGCCAGGCGGTCGTCCACACGCTCGTCATCATCGCCTTCTACGCCGCGATCCCCATCTGCCTCGGGCTCGTCCTCGCCGCAGTCCTCGCGCGGCTCCGCCTCCGCCTGCTCGCGACCTGGCGGGCGCTGCTCTTCCTGCCGCAGGTCATCTCCGTCGTCGTCGTCGGCGTCGCCTGGCAGTGGGTCGTCGCGGAGAACGGCCCGTTCAACGAGCTCCTGCGCGCCGTCGGCCTCGCCAGCCTGACGCGGGTCTGGCTCGGCGACTTCACCTGGGCGCTGCCCACGGAGGGGGTGATCGGCATCTGGCTCATGTCCGGGCTGTGCATGGTGCTCTTCATCGCCGGGGCCCAGGCGATCGACCCGGAGCTCTACGACGCCGCCAACGTGGACGGCGCCGGGCCGGTGCGCGAGTTCTTCACCATCACCGTCCCGGGCCTGCGCAAGGTGATCGCCGTCGCGTCGGTCCTCACCCTCGTCGGGGCGATCAACAACTTCGGGCTCATCTGGGTGACGACCGAGGGCGGGCCCGGCAACCAGACCCAGGTGCTGTCGACCCTCATCTACACGCGCGCGTTCGTGCTGAACGAGGTCGGCGACGCGGCGGCGCTCGCCGTGCTGCTCGCGGTCGTCATCATGGCAGCGGCCATCGGCATCTCGAGGCTGGCGGACCGCTCGTGAGCGTCCACACGCGGCGCGACGTCGCCGTCCGCTACGCCATCCTCGTCGCCGCGTCGGTCCTCACCCTGGCGCCGCTCGTGGTCGTCGCCATCGTCTCGTTCTTCCCGCCCGGCACGCAGCTCGACGGCGTGTCGATCCCGCCGCACCCCACCTTCGCCGCCTACGCCCACGCGTGGCGCTTCGGCGACTTCGGCCAGGCGCTCACCACGAGCGCGATCGTGGCGATCCCGGTCGTGGCGATCGTGACGACCCTCTCGGTGCTCGCCGGCTACGCCTTCGGGACGATGCGCTTCGTGGGCTCGAGGGCTCTCTTCTACGTCATCCTCGCGGGGATGACCGTCCCGTTCAACGTCATGATCGTGCCCCTCTACTTCGACTTCCAGCGGGTCCACCTGACCGACTCCTACTGGGGCCTCATCGTCCCCGAGTCGGGGATCTACCTCGCGTTCGGCGTGTTCTGGATGCGCGCCTTCTTCGCCTCCGTCCCCCCGTCCCTCATCGAGTCGGCGCGCCTCGACGGCGCCTCGAGCCTGCGCATCCTGTGGCGGATCCTCGTCCCGATCGGCAAGCCGGCAATCCTCACCCTCATGATGCTGACGTTCCTCGCGTCGTGGAACGAGTACCTCGTGCCGCTCGTCATGTCGAGCTCGAACCAGCTCCAGACCGTGCCGCTGCGGCTCGCCAACTTCCAGGGCCAGTACCTGACCGACGTGCCATCGCTCGCCGCGGCCTCGTTCATCGTCGCCGGACCGGCCATCGCCACCTACGTGGCGACGCAGCGGACCTTCTTCCGAGGGCTGCTCCAGGGGGCGCTCAAGTGACGCGAGCGGCGGCGATGAGGCGTCGCAGGGCGCCGATCGCGCAGGCGACGGCGCGCTCGATCCCGGCGTCTCGCCGCTCCCGGGCGCCCGGCAGGTCGAGGTGCTCGCCGCTCACCTGGTTGCCCGCGACCGCGAGCACCGAGCCGACCCTGCCCTTGAGCACCGCGCCGGCGACGATGAACAGCGCCGCCGTCTCCATCTCCGAGCAGAGCGCGCCGGCGGCCGTGAAGGCGCGCCAGCGCGCGGCGAGCTCGTCGGCGATCGGCATCCTGCCCGGCTCGTGCTGGCCGTAGAAGGAGTCCTTGGAGTGCACGACACCGACGCGGTAGGGAGCCGCGAGCTCCGCCGCCGAGGCGGCGAGCGCCTCGAGCACCGCCGGGTGCGCCACGGCGGGGAACTCGAGCGGGACGTACTGACGCGTCGTCCCCTCGTCCCGGATCGCCCCCGACGCGATGACGAGCTCGCCGATGCTCATGTCCGGCTGCATCGCGCCGCAGGTGCCGATGCGGACGAAGGTGTGCGCGCCGAGCTGGGCGAGCTCCTCGACGGCGATGGCCGCCGAGGGACCCCCGACGCCGGTCGAGGTCACCGAGACGCGCTCGCCGTCCAGCTCGCCGGTGAAGGTGCGGAACTCGCGGAAGTGCGCGACCTCGCGCGCGCCGGTGAGGTGCGACGCGACGAGCGGCACGCGCCCGGGGTCGCCGGGCAGCAGGACGTACCCGCCGACCTCGCCCTGCGCGGCGCGCAGGTGCTCGCGCCGTCCCGGCCGGCGCGAGATGGGGCTCGTCGCGGCGTGGGTGGGCACGGTCGCCACGCTAGGAAGCGGCGTACCGGCTGGTCAACGGGCACCGCAGGACGCCGGGAGCTGCGCGCGACCGTCGGCCGGCGTCCCGCCCCGACACGGGTCGCGACGCCCGCGGGGGCGGACCGGTGACGGGCCGCAGCACCCCGCTCCCGGTCGTCCCGACCCTCACCCTCGCGGAGGCCCTCGCGCAGCGGTGCGCCCGGGGAGCCTGGCCCGACGGCGCGGTCCGGCGCGTGCGCGACCTCCTCGTCGTCGACGTCGGCACCGCCCTCCTCGTGGTGGCCTGCGACGCCAACGCCGCGATCGGGAGCAAGCCAGCCGACCACCTCCGCCAGGACCCGGCGCTGACCGGCTACAGCGCCGCGAAGGTGCCCCTCATGGAGGTCCTCGCGGCGGGCGCGACGCCGCTCATCGTCGTGGACAACCTCTGCTGCGAGCTCGAGCCGACCGGCCGGGGCATCCTCGCCGGCATCGCCGAGGCGCTGGCGCAGCTCCCCGGCGGCGGCGTCGTCGTCACCGGCAGCGACGAGACGAACATGCCGACCGTCCAGACCGGCGTGGGCGTGACCGTCCTCGGCGTCGCCCGTCACGGCGAGCTCCTCCTCGGGCGGGCGCAGCGGGGCGACGCCGTCGCCTGCGTGGGCACACCGAAGGACGGGGTGACCCGCCCCTACCGGGAGGGCGACGCCGACGTCGCCTCCATCCGCCACGTCGAGGCCGCGCGCTCGAGCGGCCTCGTGCACGAGCTGCTCCCCGTGGGCAGCCGCGGAGCCGGCTACGAGGCCGGCGAGCTCGCCGCGACGGCGGGCCTCGAGCTCGAGGTCGACGCCCTGCCCCCCGTCGACCTCGAGCTCTCCGCGGGCGCCAGCACGTGCTTCCTCGCCGCCGCGCCCCCCGAGCGCCTCGAGGCGCTCCGGGCCGTCGTCGGCCTGCCCGTCGAGCGCATCGGTCTCCTGCGGTGAGGCGCGTCCCCGCCTCGCCGGCGAGCGCGCGCCTCGGCGCCCAGCTCCCGGGAGCGCTCGCCGATAGGGTCTTGCTTATGCCGCCGATGAACGTCTCCCTGCGGCTCCTGCGGGCCTTCGTCGCCGTGGGCCGGGAGGGCAACGTGCGGCGGGCAGCGGCTCGCCTCTTCGTCTCGCAGCCCTCCCTCTCGCAGGACATACGCCGCCTCGAGCGCCACGTCGGCGTGCCGCTGTTCGTCCGCGGACCCCAGGGAATGACGCTCACGCAGCCCGGCGAGGAGCTCCTCCGCTGCGTCGAGACCGCCCTCGTGCTCATCGACCGGGGCGTGGACCAGGCCCGCAGCGTCGCCACGACCCGCAAGACCCGCCTCCTCCTCGCCTTCAGCCCGAGCGTCGGCAACCGGCTCATGCCGGCGCTGCTCCCGCTCCTCGAGCGTCGGCTCGCCGACGTCGTCGTCGACGAGCGCGAGGTCGACACGGGCGAGGTCGGCCCGGGCGTGCGCGACGGTCGCTTCGACGTCGGGCTCGCGCACTGCCCCTCCCTCGAGGACGGGCTCGTCGTGACCACCTTGGTCGAGGAGCCGCTGTGCGCGGCCCTCGCCGCGACGCACCCGGCGGCACGCCGATCGAGCGTCTCCCTCGCCGAGCTCGAGGGCCTCGACCTGCTGCTGTGGCCGCGGGAGACGGCGCCGGAGTACTTCGACCGCATCCTCGCCATCTGCCGCCAGGCGGGCACGGACCCCAAGGTGGTCCAGGGCGCGCGCCGCGCCGTGATCCGCTCCTACCTGCTCGCCGAGGGGCGCACCTTCTGCCTGCTCCCCGCGTCGACGGCCGTCCTGCGGGTGCCTGGCGTCTCCTTCGTCCCGATCGCCGACGGCCACGCCGCCATCCCGCTGATGGCGATCCGGCGGGCCGAGGAGCACCGGCCCGAGGTCCTCGCCGTCGAGGACATCGCTCGCGAGCAGGGGCGGGCGCTGCTCGGCGCGTAGCGCGCGACCGAGCACCACGGCGTTGGCGACCCGGCGACGGCTAACCTGAGGGGCCCGAGCGCACGCGACCTGCGAGGAGATGGAGGACGACGGTGGCTGGGTTGGTGCTCGAGCGGGTAACGAAGGTGTACCCGAACGGCTTCGAGGCGGTCCACGAGCTCGATCTCACGGTCGCGGACGGCGAGTTCATGGTCCTCGTCGGTCCCTCCGGCTGCGGCAAGACGACGGCCCTGCGAATGGTCGCCGGCCTCGAGGACGTCTCCTCGGGAACCGTGCGCATCGGCGAGCGCGTCGTGAACGACGTGTCACCGAAGGACCGCGACATCGCGATGGTCTTCCAGAACTACGCCCTCTACCCGCACATGACGGTCGCGCAGAACATCGGCTTCGCCTTGAAGCTGCGCAAGCTGCCGAAGCGCGAGATCAACGCCAAGGTGAGGGCCGCTGCGGCCGTGCTCGGCCTCACCGAGTGGCTCGACCGCAAGCCGGCCCAGCTCTCGGGCGGACAGCGCCAGCGCGTCGCGATGGGCCGGGCGATCGTGCGCGAGCCGTCGGTGTTCCTGATGGACGAGCCGCTGTCCAACCTCGACGCGAAGCTGCGCGTCCAGATGCGCGCCGAGGTGTCGCGCATCCAGCGCCGCCTCGGGGTGGCGACGCTCTACGTCACCCACGACCAGACCGAGGCGATGACGATGGGCGACCGCGTCGCCGTGCTGCGGGCGGGCGTTCTCCAGCAGTGCGACGAGCCCCAGACCCTCTACGACCGCCCGAGGAACCTCTTCGTGGCAGCCTTCATCGGCTCGCCGGCGATGAACCTCTACGAGGCGAGGCTGCACGAGGGCGCCCGCCGGCTCACGATCGGGAGCCAGTCCGTGGCGCTCCCCGACGCCGTGCTCGCCGCCCGGCCCGCGCTCGCCGCCTACGCGGGCTCGCGCGTCGTCGCGGGCATCCGTCCCGAGGACCTCCCGGCGGCCACGGGGACGTCGGGCCAGACGCTCGAGGGGGACGTCGACCTCGTCGAGGCGCTCGGCTCCGAGCTGCTCGTCCACTTCTCGATCGACGCGACGCGGGTGCACCCCGAGGGCTCGCAGACGACGGAGGGCGACGAGCTCGGCGCCTCGGGCGAGCTCACGAGCAGCGGCGCGGGGATCGCGCGCGTCGACGCGCGCGCCAAGGTGCGCGCCGGGACACGGGCGACCTTCTCGCTCGACCCCGAGCGCCTCCACTTCTTCGACCCCGCGAGCGGCGAGGCGATCTGGCGCTGACCGAGGGCCGGTCCGGGCCCCGCCCCCTCGCCGCCCCCTGGCGCACGGGCGTGCCGTGACCCGTGGGCCTCGCCGCGAGGAGGTGGCGGCCTGGATCGCGGCCGACCCCGACCCGACGACGCGCGCCGAGCTTCGGGCGCTCCTCGAGCGCGGCGACGAGGAGGCGCTCGCCGAGCGCTTCGCCCGGCCGCTCGGCTTCGGCACCGCGGGGCTGCGCGGGCCCGTCGGCGCGGGACCGGCGCGGATGAACCGCCTCGTCGTGCGGCGCGCCGCCGCCGGGCTGGCGCGCTTCCTCGGCGAGGGCCGCGGGTGGGCCGGCGGCGTCGTCGTGGGCCACGACGCGCGCCGCCACTCCTCGTGCTTCGCTGCCGACGTCTCGCAGGTCCTGTCGGCGGCGGGCGTCCCGGTGCTCCTCCTCCCCCGGCCGCTCCCCACGCCGCTCACGGCCTTCGCCGTGCGCCACCTCCGGGCGGCGGCCGGCGTGATGGTCACGGCGAGCCACAACCCGCCCGGCGACAACGGGCTCAAGATCTACCTCGCCGACGGCGCCCTCGCCGCGCCGCCGGAGGAGGGCGAGATCGCCCGCGCCATCGAGGCGGCGAGCCCGCCGCCGACCGGGCGCCGCGCGGCCCCGGTGGAGGTGCTCGACGAGGAGTCGCTCGTTCGCGCCTACGCAGACGCCGTCCTCAAGGTACTCACCCCCGGCGGGGCGCGTGCGCTGCGGATCGTCTACACGCCCCTGCACGGCGTCGGCGGGCTGCTCCTGCCTCGGCTCCTCGCCGCGGCCGGGTTCCCGCCGGCCGAGACGGTGCGCGAGCAGGAGGCGCCGGACCCGGACTTCCCGACCGTGCCGCTCCCGAACCCCGAGGAGCCGAGCGCGCTGGCGCTCGCCCTCGAGCAGGCGGCGAGCGTCGGCGCGGACGTCGTGCTCGCCAACGACCCCGATGCCGATCGGCTGGCACTGGCGCTGCCCGCCCCGGACGGCTGGCGGGCGCTCACCGGCGACGAGCTCGGCATCCTGCTCGCCGAGCACCTCCTGCGGGCTTCGAGCGGGCCCGGCCGCGTCGTCGCGACGACGGTCGCCTCCTCGAGGATGCTCGGCGCCCTCGCCGCGCAGGCCGGCGTCGCCTACGAGGAGACGCCGACCGGCTTCAAGTGGATCGCCCGGGCGGCTCGTCGGCACGTCGGCGCTCGCCTGCTCTTCGGGTACGAGGAGGCGCTCGGGTACGCGGCGTGCGACGCGGTCGCCGACAAGGACGGGATCAGCGCCGCGCTCGTCGCCGCCGAGCTCGCCGCGAGCGCCAAGGCGGCGGGGCGCTCGCTCCTCGAGCTCCTCGATGCGCTGGCCGAGCGCCTCGGGGTGCACGCCGGCACCCACTGGTCCCTGCGCCGGGAGGGGTCCGACGGCGCCCGGGAGATCGCCGCCATCCTCGCCGAGCTGCGGACGGCGCCGCCGCGCGCCTTCGGCCCGCTGCGCGTCCTCGCCGCCGTCGACCTGGCCGCGGGCCGCGGCTCGATGCCGCCGACGGACGCGATCGTCTTCGAGCTCGAGCGGGGCGCGCGCGTCGTCGTCCGCCCGAGCGGTACGGAGCCGAAGCTCAAGGCCTACCTCGAGGTCCGCACGCCCCCGCCCGGGCACGCCGGCCTCGCCGGTGCGCGCCGGGAGGCGACGACCGTCCTCGAGGAGCTGCGCGCCGCCGTCGCCGAGCGCCTCGGCAGCCGCTAGCTGCGAGCCCGACCGCCGCCGTCAACCCGTCGGCACGGCGCGCCGTTAGCCACGGGCGAGGAGCGCCGATGGCCGATGTCGACACCGGAGCGCGCCGGCCGCTCGAGGCCGCGCACGACCCCTACTTCGTCCAGCGCGTCCCGGTGCACGCCGAGCTCGCGCGCGTGCCGCGCCTCGAGGTCTTCCGGCGCATCCTCGCCGGTAGGCGCGTGCTGCACGTCGGCTGCGCCGACTGGCCGATCACCGACGTGCGGTCGAACCTCCACGTCCAGCTCGACCCGGTCTGCGCGCGCCTCGACGGCGTCGACCCCCACGCGCAGGCCACGGCGGCGATCCGTCCGTTCGTGCGCGGCGAGCTGTACACGAGCCTGCGGGAGGTGTCCGCCAGCTACGACGTCGTGCTCGTCCCCGAGGTGCTCGAGCACGTCGGCAACCCCGAGGGCTTCCTCGCCGAGCTCGACGCGATCGACGCTCCCGAGGTCCTCATCACGGTCCCCGACGCCTACTCCTGCCGGGGCTTCTTCGACTACCTGCCCGGCGAGAAGACCTTCGTCGAGGTCGTGCACCCTGACCACAACTGCTGGTTCACGCCCTACACGCTCGTGAACACGATCCGCAAGTACACGCCCTGGACGGTCGAGAGCGTCTGGTTCATCAACGCCATCTCGCTCATGGCCGTCGCGTCGCGGCGCGCTCGACGGGACCCGCCTAGGGACCTTGGCCCCTTCGGGCAGTGACCTTCGGCACTTCAGCGCGAGGATCAGGCGGGCTGGAATGGGGCCGTCCGGCGCCGGGCAGCGGCCGCCGGAGCAGCCTCCGAGCAGCCGTGGGGCGCGAGGTGGTGCGGAGCGAGGGCGGAGATGGGCGCAGTCGGTGCACGCGGACGACGCATCGAGCCGCTGTCGGCGAGCATGCACGTCGCCGGCCCGGTGGCGACGATCGCCCTCTCGGGCGAGCTCGACCGCTCGAGCATCGGGCGCTTCTGGCGCTTCCTCCTGCCCGCCCACCGACCGGGGATCGACCGAGTCGTCCTCGACCTCGACCGCCTCGCCTTCCTGGACTCCGCCGGACTCGTCGAGATCCTGCGGGCGGCCGGCGACCTGCGGCGGCTCGGCGCCGAGCTCGTCGTGGCCCGGCCGACGCGCTCGACCCGCCGGCTCCTCGAGGTCACCGGGGTCGCGGGGCGGCTCTCGATCGAGCCCCCCCTGCGCTCGCTCGACGACGTCGCCCCGCGGGCCTCCTGAGGTCACGCCCGCTCGCCGTGGCCCGCGAGGCGGGCTCGCCCGGGCGCGCCGCCGGCCCCGTTGCTCGTGTCAGGCCTGGACGGTGTCCGGAACCTTGCCCGTGAGCGGCGCACGCCAGCGCAGCAGCGTGCCCCCTCCCGGCCGGCGCGCCACCTCGAAGCTGCCGCCGAGCGCGAGGGCTCGCTCGTGCAGGTTGCCGAGCCCGCTCGTGCGGGCGGCGGCGGCGATGCCCACCCCGTCGTCGCCGATCTCGACGACGAGCTCCTCGCCGGCTTGGACCGAGACCTCGACGCGGCTCGCCCGGGCGTGGCGGACCGCGTTGGAGAGTCCCTCCGACACGACCGCCACGGCGTGCGAGGCGACCTCCTCCGGCACGGCGGCGTCCACGACGCCCTCGAAGCGCACCGCCGGCATGAAGCCCAGCCCGCCCGCCGCCTGCTGCGCGAGCGAGAGGATCTCGGACTTGAGCCCCGGGCGAGGACCGAAGTGGTGCGAGAGGCCGAAGATGGTCGTGCGTATCTCGCCGATCGTGGCATCGAGCTCGTCGATCACCGCGTCGACGCGTTCGCGCACGTCCGGGTCGCGAAGCAGCGGCCGCATGCTCTGCAGGCGCATGCCCGACGCGAACAGCCGCTGGATGACGAGGTCGTGGAGGTCGCGGGCGATCCGGTCCCGGTCGCCGATCAGCATGAGGCGCTCGCGGTCCTCGCGCGTCCGACTGAGCTCGATCGTCACCGACGCCTGGTCGGCGAGGTTCGAGACGGCGGCCACCTCGTCGGGCGACCACTGCGTCCCGTAGCGCAGGCAGCACAGCGCCCCGGCGACGCCGGAGGCCGAGGCGAGGGGTGCTGCGAGCACGGAGGCGGCCGGACAGGCCGCGCCCGCCGGGAGCCGCTGGCCCGCGACGCCTCCCGTCTCGGCGACCCGCCGGAGCAGGTCGCGCTCGAGCGGCCCGAACGCCTCGAGGAGCGCCGAGTCGCCCTCCTTGGCGAGGACCTCGAGGCTCCCGCCGTCGTGGACGAGGACCATCGCCGCCGCGACCTCGACGAGGTCACCGGCGTGCCGGCAGATCGTCCGCAACGTGTGCTCCATCGGGTCGCCGGCGAGCAGGCTGAGGCGCACCTCGGCCGTGATGCCGTGCTGGCGCCGGAGACGGCGCTCCTCGGCGAAGAGCCGGCGCACCTCGGCCTCGTCGCGCTTGCGATCGGCGATGTCCCGGATGATCGCCGAGAAGCCCCGCACCTCTCCGGCGGCGTCCCGTATCGCCGCGAGCGACAGGGCCACGTCGATCCGGCTGCCGTCTCGCGCCGTCCAGCAGGCGTCGACGCGCGCCGGCCGGCCCGTGGCGAGGATCGAGGCGAGGACCTCCTCGAACTCGCCAGCAGCCTGCTCGTCGAAGAGCACCCCGAGGTCGCGCCCGACCATCTCGTCGGATCGGTAGCCGAAGAGCTCCTCGGCCGCCGGGTTCCAGCCCGTGACGACCCCCGCTCGCGTGCACGAGACGAGGGCATCGGGGCTCGACTGGACGAAGGCAGCGAGCAGCGCCTCGGCCTCGGGCTCGCCCGGTGCCGTCCCGCCGCGCACGACGGCCACGGCGAGGCCGGTCGACCCCGCGAGGACGGGCACGACCCGGACGTCGGCGCGCCGAATGCGGCTGCCCGCCCCCGCCGACGCGCCGGCGGCCCGCCCCCCGTCGCCGGGACCGCCGCGCTCGCTCCCGAGGTCGCCGCAGGCCCGCTCGTACGAAGCGACGAGGTCGTCGATCGCCCGGTTCACGAGCTGCGCCCGCTCCTGCCCGAAGAGCCGCTCGGCGGCGCGGTTCGCGGCGACGACCGTCCCGTCCCCATCGACGAGGAGCGCGGCGTCACGGACGAGCTCGATGACCGGTTCGAGGCCGCTCGCCAGGGCGACCGGATCCACCTGCGTAGCGAGCCCCGTCCGCTCCTGCCGGGTCGGCCACCCGAGGCTCACGACCACCGCGCTAGCGACATGCCCCGCGCCTTGCCACCGGCAGCCGGCACAGCCCCTGGCGATCCATGCGGCTCGCCCTCCGTCGGTCGTCACTCGCCGGCGTACCCGAGGGCGCCGGCCGGCCTGCCCCTCCGGGCAGACTACGTCCCCAGCCGCGGCTCGGCAATCCCGAGCTTCTCCCCAGGCGATCCACTCCCGCGCCGCTCGCCGCAGCGTCAGCAGACGGCGCCGGAGGACGCCGGTCCCGCCACCGGGCCGCCCGGCCCCGGTGCGCCGAGCCCGAGGGCGGACGGATCCGCCTCGGGCGCGCCGAGGTCGGCGAGACCGCCGCGGTCCTCGGCGAGCGCGCGGATCGCGGCGAGGAGCTGGTTGCCCCGGATCTGCTTCAGCACCCAGCCGGCGGCGCCCGCCCGCAGGGCCGCCGCGATCGCCGGCCGGTCCGCGTACGCGTACAGCAGGAGGCAGGCCGTCCCCGGTCGCGCCGAGAGGACCCGTCGGCACAGCTCGGCACCGCCGGCGAGGGGCGCCGGGACGTCCAGCACGGCGATGTCGGGCTCGGCGCGCGCGACGGCGGCGGCGAGCTCCTCGCCCGCGGTGACGGCCGCCACCACGGTGAGGTCCGCCTCGGCCTCGATGACCTCGACGAGCGCGTCCCGCACCGCCGCGCTCTGCGACGCGAGGACGACGCGGATGCGCACCACGTCAGCCTGGGGCCCCGCCCCGCGCGTGATCAGGGCCGAAGGTCACTTGACGCCCGGCGCCCGGCGCGCTGCGACGTGCTTGACTCTCGGCGTGGGTGGCGAGCGGCCGCCGGACGAGCTCGGGGCGTTCGTCGTCGGGCCGCGCCCGATCGCGAGCGGCGCGGCCGGCGGCCCGCTCGCCGGCCGGCGCTTCGCGGTGAAGGACCTGTTCGACGTGGCAGGGCTCGCGACGGGCGCGGGCAACCCCGACTTCCTCGCCGACGCCCCGATCGCGACGCGCCACGCTCCGGCGGTCTCGGCGCTCCTCGCCGCCGGGGCCGACCTCGTCGGCAAGACGGTGACCGACGAGCTCGCCTACAGCCTCTCGGGGACGAACGTCCACTACGGGACGCCGCGCAACCCCGCGGCCCCCGGCCGCGTCCCCGGAGGGTCCTCGAGCGGCTCGGCGTCGGCGGTCGCCGGGCGCGTCGTGGACTTCGCCCTCGGCACCGACACCGGCGGGTCCATCCGGGTCCCCGCCTCCTACTGCGGGATCTGCGGGCTGCGGCCGTCGCACGGTGCGGTGAGCTGCGAGGGCGTCGTGCCGCTCGCTCCGAGCTTCGACACGGTCGGCCTGCTCGCCGCCGACGGGAGGATGCTCGAGGCGGCCTTCGAGGCGCTGCTCGCCGGCGCGCCCGGCCCGCTCGAGCGGCGCGGCCGGCAGCACCGCCCCGACCGCCTCGACGAGCTGCGTCGCCTCGTCGTCCTCGACGAGCTCGACGCGCTCGTCGAGGAGGAGAGCCGCGAACCGCTCGCCGCCGCCGTCGAGGACCTCGCCGCCCTCCTCGGCGCCGAGGTCGTCGCCGTCCGCCTCGGCGACGACCTCGTCGAGCGAGCCCGCCAGGCGTTCCGCACGCTCCAGATGCGCGAGGCCTGGCGAAGCCACGGCGCGTGGATCGGCGAGCGCCACCCGCGCCTCGGGCCCGGCGTCGCCGCCCGCTTCGCCGCCGCGGCGCGAGTCAGCGCCGAGCAGGCAGCAGAGGCGTCGCTCGTGCGCGAGGAGGTGCGGGCACGCCTGGTCGCGCTGCTCGGCGAGGACGCCCTCCTCGCCCAGGCCGCCGCCTGCGGCCCGGCGCCGCTGCTCGACGAGGCGCGCGAGGCGAAGGAGGCGGGGCGCTGGCGGACCCTCGGGCTCACCGCGCCGGCCGGGCTGGCCGGCGCGCCGGTCGTCGCGCTGCCGCTCGTGCGCGCCGGCGGCCTCCCGCTCGGGCTCGCCCTCGTCGGCCTCCCCGGCGACGACGAGCTGCTCGCCGACCTCGCGGCGCGCGCCGTGCCCCCGGGGTAGCCAGCCGCCACCGGGCGCCGGCGCGCCGGGGCGGCGGTAGGGTCGAAGGTGATGTGGTTCGCCGCGGCGGCTTCCTCTCCCGTTCGCCTCGGGCAGCTGCTCACCGGCTGGCAGCACGACGCCGGCTCACTCACCGCCCTCGCGGTGCTCGCCGCGCTCGGCGCTGCCTACGCGGCGGGCGTCCATCGCCTGGCGCGGCGCAAGCGACGCTGGTCGCCCTGGCGCAGCGCCGCCTTCGGCGCCGGCCTCGTGCTCGTCGAGCTCGCCGTGGGCTCGGGCATCGCGAGCTACGACGACTCCGTGTTCACGGTGCACGTCGTCCAGCACCTGCTGCTCATGAACGCCGCGCCCCCGCTGCTCGCCCTCGGGGCGCCGATCACCCTCCTCCTGCAGGCGACACGCCGGCGGACGACGAGCCGGCTCCTGCGCGTCCTGCACTCGCGCCCGGTCGAGCTCCTCACCCATCCGCTCGTCGCCTTCGGCGTCGCGACCGCCACGATGTACGCCTACTTCCTGACCCCGCTGTACGGCGCCTCGCTGCGCCATCCGGTGCTCCACGACGCGACCCACCTCGTGTTCCTCCTCGCCGGCTGCCTGTACTGGTGGCTCGTCGTCGGCCTCGACCCCATCCCGCACCGGCTCGGGCACGCAGCGAGGATGGGCTACCTCGGCCTCGGCATCCCCCTCGCGTCCTTCCTCGGCGTGGCGATCCTCAACATGGCGCACCCCATCGCGCCCGAGCACACCCTCGCCGACACCCGCGCCGGCGGGGGCGTGCTGTGGGGGTTCTCCGAGCTGTTCACCGTCGCGGCGCTGGCGGTGATCTTCCTGCAGTGGGTGCGCGAAGAGGACCGCCGCGCGGCGCGCGAGGACCGCCGCCTCGACGCGGTCGCCGCGGCCGAGGCCGTCGTCGCCGCGGCCGCCGAGCGCCTCGGGGAGCACCCCGAGGAGCTCTGAGCGCGCCGCGCGCTCGCGACCGGGGCCGGCCCGCCACGGGTGCGCCCTCCGCTCGCCGCCGGCCGGAGCGGCGCCTCAGCGTGCCGTGTACCCGCCGTCGATGACGAGCTCGCTGCCGGTCACGAACTTCGACTCGTCGGACGCGAGGTAGAGGATGCCGTAGGCGATGTCGTCGGGTTCGCCCATGTGCCCGATCGGGTGGAGCGCGTCGATCGCCTGGCGACCCTGCTCGACGTCGCCCTGCTCGGCGAGGAAGTGCTCGACCATCGGCGTCCAGATGAACCCGGGGTGCACCGAGTTCACCCGAATGTTGTCCGCCGCGTACAGCAGGGCGTCCGTCTTGCTCATGAGCCGCACGCCGCCCTTCGCCGCGTGGTACGGCGGCGCATCGGGCGCGCCGATCAGCCCGTAGATCGACGAGAGGTTGACGATGCTCCCGCCGCCGTTCCGCCGCAGGTGCGGGATGGCGTGCTTCGTGCACAGGAAGACGCCCGTCAGGTTGATCGAGATGACGCGGTTCCACTCCTCGAGGGCGATCTCGTGCGTGGGCTTGTTGACCCCGGAGATCCCGGCGTTGTTGACGAGGACGTCGAGGTGGTCGTAGGTGTCGACCACCTCGCCGAAGACCTGCGCCACCTCGTGCTCGTCGCTCGTGTCGAGGTGCCAGTAGCGTGCCTCGCCGCCTTCGCTCGCGATGGCCTTGACCGTGTCGTGGCCCGCTTCGTCCTGCACGTCGGTGACCGCGACGGCTGCGCCCTCCCGGGCGAGCAGGAGCGCCGCGGCACGGCCGATCCCCGACGCCGCGCCCGTGACGATCGCCACCTTCCCCTCGACCCGACCCATGGCTGCCTCCCTGTGCCGACACCGCCGCTGCCGCCCGTGACCTCGCGGTCGCGGGGCGATGCCCATGCAAGCAGCGCCACGGCCGGCCCGGCAGAGCCGAAGGTCCCCTCACCGGTCCTCCCGGTCGGCGCACGGCGGCGCCGGCGGGTGCCCGTCGGCGAGGCTCGCAGCGCCGAGCGCTCGCGCTCGCCCGGCTACGACAGCGGTGCGGAGGCTTCCTCGCGCTCGAGCCGTCGCGTGCGCAGGCGGTGCCCGACGAAGGCAGCGATCGCCACGACGGCGAGGGCGACGAGCACGTAGCCGGCGAGCGAGAACCCGTGCACGACCGAGTGCCAGGCGCTGCCGAGCGCCCGGCCGGCGGCGGTCACCGCGACGACGTAGCAGGCGGTGCCGACGAGGCTGAGCACCCCGAAGCGCACCGCCGGCATGTCCGCGATGCCGGCGACGACCGACGTGAACGAGCGGAGGATCGGCATCGCCCGGCCGACGAGCACGGCCACCTCGCCACGTCCCGACAGCCACCGCTCCGCCCGGTCGAGGTCCGCGTTCGTGAGGAGCACGTAGCGGCCGACGCGCTCGACGAGCGGGCGACCGCCGAAGCGCCCGATCCCGTAGGCGGCGAGCGAGCCGGCGAGCTCTGCCAGCGTGCCGATCACGAGGACGGCGACGAAGCTCAGCCGGTGCTCGTAGACGAGGAAGCCGGCGAAGCCGAAGGTGATCTCCGAGGGGATCGGCACGCAGCACGCCTCGACGAACGCGAACAGCACGAGCGCGCCGTAGCCGGCGTGCGAGAGGAAGGACTCCACGCCCGAAGTTGTAGCCGATGGCGCGCTCGCACGGCGGTCACCGCCTCGCGGCGGCGCTCGCTAAGGTGGCTCGTGCCCTCTCGGGACGTCCTCGCGACCGACGGCACGCGCCTTTCGGTCCACGATCTCGGAGGCAGCGGCCGGCCGCTCCTCCTCGTCCACGCCACCGGCTTCCACGCGCGCGCCTACGCACCGCTCGCCAGCCACCTCGCCCGCCACGCCCACGTCTACGGCCTCGACCTGCGGGCCCACGGCGCCTCCGACCGCTCGGCGGCCGGCGACCTCGAGTGGAGCCGCTTCGGCGAGGACGTCCTCGCCGCCCTCGGGGGCCTCGCCCTCGAGCGGCCGATCGGCGTCGGCCACTCCTGCGGCGGTGCCGCGCTCGTCCTCGCCGAGCTCGCCCGGCCGAAGAGCTTCGCGCTCTTGTACCTGTTCGAGCCCATGGTCATCCCGGCCCCGGCGCGCCGGCGTGCCGGCGTCGAGCGCCTCGCCGACCAGGCGCGGCACCGCCGTGCACGCTTCGCGACGCGCGCCGAGGCCCTCGAGCGCTACGCGTCCCGGGCGCCGCTCGCCGTCCTCGATCGCGCCTGCCTCGCCGCCTACGTCGAGCACGGCTTCGTCGACTCCCCCGACGGTGGCGTCGTGCTCGCCTGCGACCCCGAGGACGAGGCGCGCGTCTTCGAGGCGGCCCTCCGCTGCCAGGTCGACGAGCGCCTCGGCGAGCTCGACTGCCCGGTCGTGGTCGCCTTCGGGTCCTCGAGCGACCGGTTCTCGCGCGACGTGGCCGCGGCGACGGCGGCCGGCATCGACGGTGCCGTCCTCGCCGCCGTCGACGGCGTCGGCCACTTCGGTCCGCTCGAGGATCCCGCTCGCGTCGCCGGCTCGATCGTCGCAGCGATCGAGGCAGCTCGCGCCTAGCCTCTCGGCCGATGCGCCTCGCGCCGCCGGTCACGCTCACCCCGTCGAAGCTCGGGAGGTTCGCGTCCTGCCCGCTCGCCTTCCGCTTCGCCTACGTCGACGGCCTCGAGGAGCCGCCGACGCCCGCACAGGTGCGGGGGACGCTCGTGCACCGCAGCCTCCAGCGCTTCTTCGGCGACGTCCCCGCCCCAGCTCGCTCGCCGGCCCGCCTCGCGGCGGCGCTCGCCGCGGCGAGCGAGGAGCCCGAGGCTCGCGGCGCGCTCGACGAGCTCGGCCTCGACGCGACGGCGAGAGCCCGCCTCCTTCGCGAGGCGGGCGAGCTGCTCGAGCGCTACCTCGAGCTCGAGGACCCGACGACCGTGCACCCCATCGGGCTCGAGCTCGACCTGCGCGTCGAGGTCGACGGCGTCGTCCTGCGCGGCATCATCGACCGCCTCGACCTCGCGGCGGACGGGGGGCTCGTCGTCGTCGACTACAAGACCGGACGGGCGCCGCGCCCCGAGCGGTCCAGGTCGCGCCTGCTCGGCGTCCTGTTCTACGCGTACCTCTGCGAGCAGCTGCTCGGGCGACGGCCCAGCGAGATCCGCCTGCTCTACCTGGCCGACCAGGTCGTCGTGGCCGAGACCCCGACCGCCCAGTCGATGCGGGGCCTGCGCCAGCGCGCGCTCGCGGCGTGGGCCGCGATCGAACGAGCCTGCGAGGCCGGAGACTTCCGGCCCCGCCCGTCGCCCCTGTGCCGCTACTGCGCCTTCCAGGAGCGCTGCCCCGCCCAGGCGGCGGTCTCGGCGGGCGCGGGCGTCGAGCCCCGACCGCTCGGCGCGGGCCGGTAGCCTCGCGCCGACGTGACCCGGGAGCTCGTTGCCGCCTTCGACGCGCGCGCCGACGCGCTGTTCGCCCGCCTGCGGGGACGCCCGCTCGCCGACCGCGTCTTCTACACCGCCTCGGCACTCGGGGACTTCGGCCTCATCTGGGTCGTCTTCGCCCTCCTCCGGGCGCTGCGCGGCGGGCGGACGAACGAGCGGGCCGCGCTGCGCGCCATCGTCGCGACCGGGGTCGAGTCGCTGCTCGTCAACCTGGTCGTGAAGTCGCTCTTCTCGAGGCGTCGGCCCGCCGTGGTCCACGACCACCCGCTGCCGCTGCGCCAGCCGCTCTCGTCGAGCTTCCCCTCCGGTCACGCCACCGCGGCCTTCTGCGGCGCCACGCTGCTCGCCGAGGGCGACCGCCTCGCCCCCGCCTACCTCGCGACCGCCGCGATCGTCGCCGCGAGCCGCGTCTACGTCCGCATCCACCACGCCTCGGACGTCGTGGCCGGCGTCGCGGTCGGGCTCGCGCTCGGCGCCCTCGGCCGGCGCCTCGCGCCGCTCGGACGGCGGTGAGGGCCGCAGGCGAGCCGGCAGCGCCGCTACGATCCCGCCCACCGTCACGAGGAGGAGCGATGCGCGTCGCGATCGTCATGGGGAGCGACTCGGACGAGCCGAAGATGCGTCCGGCGGCCGAGGTGCTCGGCGAGCTGGAGATCGACTGGGAGATGCGGGTGCTCTCCGCGCACCGAACCCCCGACGAGACGCTCGCCTACGCGCGCGGGGCGAGGGACGCCGGCATCCGGGTCATCATCGCCGGCGCGGGCGGTGCCGCCCACCTGCCCGGGGTCGTCGCCGCCGTCACGCCGCTGCCGGTGATCGGCGTCCCGATCGCCCTCCCCAACCTCGACGGCCTCGACTCGCTGCTGTCCATCGCCCAGATGCCCTCGGGGGTCCCGGTCGCGACCGTGGCGATCGACGGCGCCCGCAACGCCGGGCTCCTCGCGGCGCGCATCCTCGGCACCGGCGACGACGCCGTCCTCGCACGCGTCTCGGCCTACCAGCAGCGCCTCGGGGAGCAGGTACGCGCGAAGGACGCCGCCTTGCAGGCGCGCCTGGGACGGTGAGCGCGTCCCGCAGCGGACGCTAGCGTCGCGACGGTGAGCCTTGCCGCCGAGCGCCTCGGCCTCGAGAGCGACGCACGGGTGCTCATCGTCTCGTGCGCCGGCCTCGGCTTCTCGCACGCGACCAACCTCGCCGTCTACGACGCGCTGCGCCGGGGGGCGGCCACCTCGGCCACGCTCCTCGTCCCCGCGCCCTGGTCGCGCGCCGCGGCGGCCGGCTACCGCGGCGAGGACGTCGGCGTCCAGCTGACGCTCAACGCCGAGCACGACCTGTACCGCTGGGGGCCGATCACCCACGCCCCCTCGCTCCTCGACGGCGACGGCGGCTTCCCGCGGACGGTGGCCGACGTCTGGGACCACGCCGATCTCGACGAGGTGCGCCGCGAGTGGCGCGCCCAGCTCGAGCGCGCCGTGCTGTGGGGGTTCGACGTCAGCCACCTCGCCACCCACCTCGACGGCGTCGAGCTCAAGCCGGAGTTCTTCGACGTCTACCTCGACCTCGCCGAGGAGCTGCGCCTGCCGGTGCGACTGCCCGCAGCCGACCACGAGCGCCTCGTCGGCTTCCCCTTCCGCGCGCTCGCCGCCGAACGCGGCGTCCTCGCCCCCGACCGGTTGCTCCCCGCCTCGGCGCTCGGCGCCACGCGCGAGGCGATCGACGCCGCCCTCGCGACGCTCGGCCCGGGGTGCACCGAGGTCACGCTCCGCCCCGCCGTCGACACGCCGGAGCTACGCGCCGCCACGGACGACTGGGCCGGCCGAGTCGCCGAGCACGAGCTCGCCTGCCGCGGCGAGCTCGCCGAGGCGGCGCGGGCCGCGGGCGTCAGGCTCCTCGGCTACCGCGACCTGCGGGCGGCGATGCGCTCGGCACGAGCCGCTTCTCGAAGGTGACGACCTCCCCGCCGTAGCGGAGGTCGCCGGGGATGCGCTCGTAGCCGGCGGCGACGTAGCAGGCGACGGCGGCCTCCTGGCGCGCGCCGGTGCTGAGCACGACGCGCCGGTAGCCGAGGGTGGCGGCGCGGCGCTCGAGCGCGGCGACGAGCGCCGTCGCGACGCCGCGCCGGCGGTGCTCGGGCTCCACCCAGATGCGCTTCAGCTCGCAGGACCCGCGCTCGCCGGGCACGTCACGCAGGCCGCCGCAGCCGATCGCCTCGCGACCGCGCCTCGCGACGAGGAAGGCGCCCCGCGGTGGCGCGAAGGCGGCGGGGTCGAGCGGGGCGAAGCCGCCGGCCGCCTGGTAGCAGGCCTCGAGGTAGGCGACGGCGTGCGCGAGCAGCGTGCGCGCCGTCGGCGACTCGACGTCGAGCTCGACGATCGCCAGACCGGGCGCGCCGCCCGGGCGGGGGCCGCCGGCGAGCGGCTGCCTGGAAGGGCGGTCAGTAGTAGCGGGGGACGTACGCACCTCGGCCGGCGGCCATGCTCTCGAAGGGGTCCACCGTCTCGTCGACGCCCCCGCGCACCTCGGTGACCCAGGGGAGCCGCTCCTTCAGCAGCCGCTCCACGCCGCCTTGGAGGGTGGTCGCGGAGATGGCGCACGAGCCGCACGCCCCCTGCAGCTGGACCTCGACCACGCCAGCCGCGTAGTCGACGTCGACGAGCTCGAGGTCGCCACCGTCCATCTGCACGGCCGGGCGCATCAGCTCGATGAGCTCGGCGAGCGCCTGGCGACGAGCGGCGAGCTCGGCTGGCTCGAGGCCCGCCGCCTCGTCGGCTGCCTCGGGACCCGCTCCCGTCGCGCCTGCTCGCTCGCCCACCGGCGCACCTCCTCGCCTCGCTCGTTCCCCGCCCCGACGACCCACGCCGGGCGCTCCCGGGCGGCACCGGCGCCCTCGGCCCGGCAGCGCCCTAGGATGCTCCCGTGCAGCTCGTCGTCCTCGCCGCGGGGCACGGTCGGCGCTTCGGCGGCCTGAAGCAGCTGGCGCCCGTCGGCCCGAACGGCGAGGCCATCATGGACTATACGGCGCGTGCCGCCGAGGCCTGCGGCTACAGCGGGGTCGTCCTCGTCGTACGCGAGGAGATCCGCGAGGAGATCCTCGCCCACGTCCGGCGCCGCTGGCCGGCGACGCTCTCGGTCGCGATCGTCTGCCAGCCGGCGCGGCCTGGCACGGCGCAGGCCGTCCTGTCGGCCCGGCCGGCCGTCGAGGGCCCCTTCGGCGTGGCCAACGCCGACGACCTGTACGGCGAGGCGGCCCTAGGAACCCTCCTCGAGCACTTCTCGGCACCGACCAGCCAGCTCAGCGCGCGCGACCCGCTCGCGGCGAGCCGCCACCTCCTCGTCGCCTACCGGCTCGTGCGCACCGTGCTGACCGCCGGGCCGGTCACCCGCGGCCTGTGCGAGGTCGGCGAGGACGAGCAGCTGCTCCGCATCGTGGAGCACACGGTGCGCCTGCGCGACGACGGGCGCTTCGAGGCGGCCCCGCTCGCGAGGCCGGGCGCTACGGCGGCGGAGGTGCGCGAGCTCTCGGGCGACGAGCGCGTCTCGATGAACCTGTGGGGCTTCCACCCGCGCATGTTCGACCACCTCGCGTCGGCTCTCGAGCGCTTCGAGCCCGAGCGGGCGCCGCGCCCGGAGCTCCTCCTCCCCGACGTGGTGGGCGCCCTCGTCGAGTCGCGCGCCGACAGCGTCCACGTCGTCGACACCGAGGCGCGCTGCATCGGCGTCACGCACCGCGAGGACGTCGCGATCGTCCGGGAGGAGCTGGCCGTGCACGCCGGCGACCACGCGCCGCTGCGAGCCGCGCGCGGCCGCTGAGGTGGCGCCGGCCACCCCGGAGCGGGCTCGCCGGCGAGCGGCGCGCCTCGGCGTCGCCCTCGCGGTCAACCTCGCGCTCGTCGTCGCCGAGGCGGTGGCGGGCGTCGTCGCCCACTCCGGCGCGCTCGTCGCGAACGCCGGCCACGACCTCACCGACGCCGTCGCCCTCGGCCTCGGCCTCGTCGCGGCGCGCCTCGTGCTGCGGTCGCCGACGCAGACGCGATCGTTCGGCTTCCACCGCGCCACGATCCTCGCCGCGCTCGCGAACGTCGGTCTGCTCCTCGTCGTCACGGTGCTCATCGTGGCGGTCGGCGTGGCGCACCTCCTGCGCCCGCCCCCCGTGGACGGCGGTCTCGTGGCGGTCATCGGCGGGTGCGCCCTCGCCGCGAACCTCGCCGCGGCGGCCGTCCTCCTCGAGGGGCGCGCCGACCTCAACGTGCGCGCCGCCGTCCTCCACCTGGCCGCCGACGCGGCAGCCTCCCTCGGCGTCCTCGCCGCCGGGATCGTCATCGCCGCGACCGGGCGCTTCGGCGCCCTCGACTCGGCGGTCTCCCTCGCCATCGCCGTCCTCGTGGCCGCGCAGGCCGTGCGCCTCGGTCGCGAGAGCGTCGACATCCTCCTCGAGGCCTCGCCCTCGGACCTCGACCTCGACGCGCTGCGGCGAGCGGTCCTCGCCGTCGACGCGGTGAGCGACGTGCACGACCTGCACTGCTGGAGCATCTCGAGCGACCTGCGGGCCCTGTCGGCCCACCTCGTGCTCGCCGGCCACCCGACGCTCGAGTCGGCCCAGCAGGTGGGCGAGGCGGTGAAGGCGACGCTCGCGAGCCGCTTCAACATCGCCCACGCCACCCTCGAGCTCGAGTGCGAGCGGTGCGCGGAGCCGGAGGCGACGACCTGCGCCATCGACGAGGGCCGCACCCCGGCTGCTCCGGGCGCGGCCGGCCGCGGTCGCTGAGGCCCCGCGCTACGGCAGGCGCAGCGGCGCGCCCGCGCCGCGCCCGGTGCCGAGGCGCTCGAGGGCCTCGAGGGCGGCACGAGCGATGCCGGGGCCGTCGAGGCCGAGGCGGGCGAGGATGGCGTCGGGCTTGTCGTGGGCGAGGTAGGCGGTGGGCACCCCGAGCA
>DATGLP010000024.1 GCA_035294085.1 Acidimicrobiales bacterium
CCCTTGGTGAACCACGTCCCCGCGCGGGGACCTCAACGGCCGCGCGCGGGGAATTCCGATGGCCACGCGCGGGGAATTCCGATGGCCACGCGCGGAGACTTTCCGTGGCCGCCTATGGGGAGAATGCCATGGCCGCCGTCATCGGCGACGGCATTCGCTCGGCGGACGGCGAAAGGCTCGCCTCGTCGGCCGACCTCGCACCGTGACTCGCGAGTCGGTCAAGTCCCTGCACGGTGAGTTCAAGAGCCGCCGCGGTAATCACCGACTGAAGCACGCCATCTTCCTCGCCGCGTTCGCTGCCCTGCGCACGCCCGGTCGACGCCCTTCTACGACCGAGGACGTTCCGAGGGCAAGCGCACAGCGCGGCGTTGACCTGCCTCGCCCCGGGGGCGCTGCCACGGCCATCGCGGCGATCCGCTGCGGCGAGTTCTACCGGACGAGCACACCCGGGCTCGAGGTCGTCGGCGCCGACCAAGCTGCCTGACTGCGTCGACAAGCCGATGCGGGCACCCCCCGTCGCGGCGCGGATCCGCCCAGTTCCAACCGCCGGCTGCGCGGGTAGAGCAAGTTCGTGCCCGTGACGCGCGCCCCAGAGGTGCCCGACGACCTCTGGCGCGCCACGAGCCGACCGCGCACGAAGCGGGTGGCTTCGAGCCTGCTGCGGACCGTGCCGAGGCTCGATCGCGAGCGCCCCCCGGTGGTCCCCCTCGACAGCTCGCTGCCGGTTCTGCTCCTCAAGATCGGGCGGTACTCGCTGAGCCACGGCTCGCTCGGCGCGCTGCGCTCCCTCGGTCGGGCGGGCGTACCCGTGACCCTCGTCACGGAGAGTCTCCTCGCGCCGGCCTGCCTCTCGCGCTACGCGACCCGCAGGATCCGGTGGCCGACGACGGGCACCGAGCCGACGCGGCTCCTCGTCGACGGACTCGCCGCGCTCGGCCGCCGCCAGGATGCCCGCTCGCTCGTGATCGCCACCGACGACGAGGCCGCAGTCCTCGTCGCCGAGCACAGCCCGGAGCTCGGCGATCTCTTCGTCCTCCCGCCGGTCGCGCCCCGCCTGCCGGGGATGCTCGCGAGCAAACGGGAGTTGTTCGAGCTGTGCGGGGTGCACGGTGTCCCGACGCCGAAGACGGCCTTCCCCCACGCCGCGTCCGACGTCGTCGGAATCGCTCGGGACCTGGAGTTCCCCGTCGTCGTCAAGAGCGTCGAGCCGTGGGTCCGGCTGCAGCACCCGGTGGTTCGGGCCACCACGGTCGTCACGAGCCCAGAGGACCTGCTCGCGCTCGCCCGCGGGCGCGAGGCGTTCCCCGCGCTCGTCCAGGAGCACATCCCGGACTCGGCCAGCCAGGACTGGATCGTCGCCGCCTACTTCGACCGCAGGAGCGAACCCGCCGCGCTCTTCACCGCGCGAAAGCTCCGCTCCTGGCCGCCTCGAGCCGGCGTCACCACCTACGCACAGGTGCGCTCGAACGACGTGCTCGCCGAGACGGCCGCCGCCTTCTGCCGGGGCATCGCGTACCGCGGGATCATCGACATGGACTGGCGCTTCGACGAGCGCGACGGCCAGTACAAGCTGCTCGACGCGAACCCCCGACTTGGAGCCCAGTTCCGTCTCTTCGAGACGGATGTAGGGATCGACGTCGTGCGGGCGATGCACCTCGACCTCTCCGGTCGCGCGGTTCCGTGCGGCCAGCAGATCGAGGGCGAGACGATCATCGTCGAGCACCTCGACGTGCCGGCCCGCCTCCGCTACCGAGCGATCCCGACACGCGAAGCACGAGCCGAACCGGCCGGTCGTCCCCGTCTCACCTGGGCCGCCGCGGACGACCCGCTCCCGGCGGCGGCGGCCCTAGCCTTCGCGCTGGTCGAGTGCGTGCGAGCCCTGCGTCGCCGAGCGCTCCGGCTCGTGCGCGGCGCGCTCGCCCGAGGCTGGCTCGCTCGCAGGCCGGGACCCGCGCAGGTGTGTCCGAGCTGACGCGAGCGACCGGCCGTGCAGTCGTTCCAGCACCCCGCGGGCAAGCGCCGGCGATGCGACGCGCGTGCCACAGACGAACCGGAGCACGGGGCCGAAGGTCGCGGCAGCAGCCAGACCGGTGAAGAAGAGGCCTTCGCGCGACGACTCGAGCGAGCGAGACAGGCGCGGCGAACCGCCGACGCGCCGCAGGCCCCGGCGCAACTCGGGCACGAGGAAGCCCAGGCGATCGAGCTCCACCGCGTAGCCGGTCGCCGCGAGGACGTGGTCGACCTCCAGGACCTCCTCGCCCCCGGGGCGCTCCAGGACGAGCCGAACGGTGCCGTCCCCTCGTGTCGCCGCACGCACGCGCGCAGACAGGTGGAGGCTGATGCGCTCGGAGAAGCGACGCCGGAGCCACCAGCCGCCAGACGGCCCGAGCACCCGCCGCACGAGCTCGACGCGCAGCGCTGCCGGCAGATGGCGGAACAGCGGCGCGCCCTTCGCCGCCGCGACGAGGGACCAGCCGGGTCCGAGCGGAGAGGCGGGCTTGCGGATCCGTTCCAGCACCGAGCGAGCCTCCGAAGGCGGCGAGCCCCACGAGATCCGCGGCGCGCGCGCCACCAGGTGGACGGTCGCGCCGGCCTCGATCAGCAGCACCGCCGACTCGAGGGCCGACTGGCCAGCGCCGACGACGGCGACGCGCTGGCCGGCGAGCACCCCGAGGTCGCTGTGCTCCGAGGAGTGGGAGAGCTGTCCGCCGAGGTCGGCACCGTCGAGCTCGCCCGGCACGTGCCGGAAGGGGCTGAAGCCGCACGCGAGGACGACCGCCCGCGTGCGGACGAGCTCTCCGGTGCCGAGCTCGAGCACGAAGCCTCCCCGTGCCGGCGCGACCTGCCGCACCTCGACTCGCTCGACATCCGGCACGAGGTGCTCCTGGAACCAGCAGCCGTAGTCGACGAAGAGCTCGAGCGCGACCGGCGTCAGCTCCGTCAGCGGCTCAAGCCCCCGGCCTGCGCAGAAGTCCTCGAGCGCGAACCCTCGGCACGGAGCGTCGAGACTGGACGCCGCCGGAGCTGACTTCAGGAACATGCCGCGAGGCATGTGCTCCACCCAGGCAGACATCGGCACGCCGAGGACGCGGGGCTCCAGACCGAGTGCGCGCAGGTGCGCGGCAGCCGATAGCCCGTAGGGACCCGCTCCGACGACGACGACGTCGCAGTCCTGCGCGCTCGGACCCAACGCGGCGTGGTCCCGACCTGCCTGCAACGGTGTCCCTCCCTCCGACTGTCGTTGGTGCGTGCTTCGCGCCGAGTGCAGCGTGCTCCTCGTGCCGTGTGGCGTGGAACTGCCCGGTGCGGCCACCTCCGCAAACCGGGCGCGACCCCGGCGTCCGCGACGACGTCTGTCGGGTCGAGTTCGGAGGCCCGCACCACCAGCCCAGACGGGCGATGCGCCCACAGCGCCAGCCCTCGCTCGCCACGGCGCTCGACCCCACGCGAGCCGCTGTCGCTAGGACCGGTCGGGCCCGGTGGTCCGGCAGCCAAACGGTGCACTCGACCCGACCAGCCTCCTGGCGCAGCGTCTCGCCGGCTGTACTCGCCGGAGGCGGCACCAGCACTCGAGTCCGGGCCGTCAGCCACACCCGCACGCGCCCCGCGTGCCCGCCGAACGACCGCGCTAATCTTCAGTGCCTCGCTCGGCGGACTCGTTGCCGACGTCGGAGTGGCGGAATAGGCAGACGCGCTAGCTTGAGGGGCTAGTGCCCGCAAGGGCGTGGGGGTTCAAGTCCCCCCTCCGACACCAACGCTTCACAGGTACAACGTCCGGTCACGACGTCCGGGCGCTCCCCGTCGCAGGTGCTCAGCCCGACGAGCTCGGCGCGGTCGTCGGCACGGTCGGCGGAGGATTCAGCTGGATCGCCCACTGATCCGCGTTCCAGAGCGGTCCGGCCCACGTCTGCGTGGTGCTCACGTTGACGACGTCGACCCGGGTGACGAGGGTCATCGGGACCTGGAAGAGCGGGAGCGTCGGCATGTCGGCCCACAGCTGCGTGTCGATCTCGTTGTACAGGCCCGCCGCGGCCGTCGCGTTCAGCTCACCCGCCGCCTCGTTGAAGAGCGCGTCCACGGCTGGGTTGTCGTAGCCGAGCACGTCCGCGGTGACCGATCCCGTGGCGACGGCGTCAGGCTCACCGACCGTCCCCGTCGACGCCGCGGGGGACGCGGCGCCTGGCGCGCTCGAGGACGCGGCCGGCGACGCGCCCACCGGCGCCGTGTACAGACGCGCCATCGCCGACGGGTAGGGCGACAGGGTGTAGGGGGCGAGCGCCAGCTCGTAGGAGCCCGCCGGGAGGATCGTCGCGAGGAGCGCAGCCTCGGGCACGTCGCGGATCCGCACGACGATGCCGACCTGGAGGAGCTGGGCCTGGATCTCGGCGGCGACGGACGCCATGACCCTGCTGCCGCTCGGGACCGTCAGGTCGAGCACGAGGCGGCGGTGGCTCGGCGTCATCACGTAGCCGTCGGCGTCCTGGGCGTAGCCGACCTTGGCGAGGAGCGCGGCAGCCTCGGCGAGGTAGGCCGAGGCGTACGCGCTGTCGTTGCCCTGGCTGCCTGGCGCCCCGGCCAGGGTGATGCGATTGCCGCTCGTCGTCCCGAAGGTGGTGTCGAGTCCGATCGTATTGGCGACGAGCTCGTGGCGGTCGATCGCCTTGGCGATCGCCTGGCGGACGTCGACCGACCCGAGGACGGGGTTCGCCACGTTGAAGACGAGCTGCCACAGCGTCGGAGCGAGCGCCGCGGAGCCGACGAGGTCCGAGCTCGTCTCGAGCAGCCGGGTGACAGCCGGTCCCGACGGGACCTCTGCGACGTCGACACGGCCCGACCGCAGAGCAGCGAGCGTGGCCCGCTCGCCGTGCACCACTCGGAAGATGATCCGGTCGAGCCGGGGCTTCGGACCGAAGTAACGGGGATTGCGGTCGAGCACGAGCTCGCGCCCCGGAACGACCCTCGCCACCTCGAAGGGCCCGCCCGAGATGACCCGGCGTGGATCGAAGCCCTGGAAGGCACGTGACCACCCGAAGCGTCGCGCGATGTGGGCGGGAATGAGGTTGGCAAACAGGCCCTCCCAGTCAGCGAAGGGCGTCTTGAACACCACCGTCACCGTCCTGCCGCCGTTCGATCCGGTGACCGACTCGATGTCCTGGTAGCCGCGCAGCAGGTCGCCGGGGGGCAGCTGAGCGCCCATCGCCAGGTGCTCCCGCCAGTTGTAGATGAAGTCCTCGGCGGTGATCGGGACCCCGTCGGACCAGCGGGCTGCCGGGTTGATCGTGTAGACCACGGTCTCGGGGCTCACACCGGTCGTCTCCGCCTGAGCGAGCAGCCCTCCCCCCCCGCCGGCGAGGATCACGTTGCCGGACGGGTTCACGACGAACGGCTGCGGCCAGACCTGCGCCATCACCTCGGTCGTGACCGCGTTCGCGCCGGCCGGCGCCGAGGGGTTGAAGTTCGTCGGCAGCCGGGAGACCGCGACGGTCACCGTGCCGCCCTGGGCGAGGACGAGCGGCCCCTGGTCGGCGGACTTCGTCGTCACGGGGGCGGTCGCGCCAGCACGCCCGCACGAAGCGAGGCCGAGACCGACGAGGACGAGCGCGAGGGCAGAGCGGCGGCTCAGCCCCACCGCAAGCCGATGATGATGGTCGTGAACGCGAAGACGATGGCGATCGTGATCGTCAGGCGGTCGAGGTTCCGCTCGGCGACCGTCGACCCCGCCGCCGCGCTCCCGATGCTCGAGCCGAACATGTCCGACAGGCCGCCGCCGCGACCAGAGTGCAGCAGGATGAGGATGACGAGGGCGAACGAACAGACGGCCTCGATCCCGACGAGGATGTCCGTGAGCACCGAATGCGACCTCCCGAGGCTGCGGCCCGGCGAAGCCGGAGGTTAGCAGGGCACCTCGGCGGATCGGCGCCGCGCCCTCAGGCGCCGGCGCGGCAGATCGCGGCGAACCCCGTGGCGTCGAGGCTCGCCCCGCCGACGAGGAGCCCGTCCACGTCCTTCGCCGCGAGCAGGTCCGCCGCGTTCTCCGATGTGACCGACCCCCCGTACTGGATGCGGGTGGCCTCGGCCGCGCTCCCTGCCAGCCGTGCGAGCTCGGCCCGGATCGCGGCGCACATCTCCGCGGCGTCGTCGGGCGTCGCCGTGTGCCCGGTGCCGATCGCCCAGATCGGCTCGTAGGCGACGACGGCCTCGGCCACGACGGCCGCGGGCCGGCCGACGAAGGCCGCCTCGACCTGGTGGCGGACCTTGTCGAGAGCGATGCCGGCCTGCCGCTCCTCGAGCGACTCACCGACGCACACGATCGGGCGCATCCCGTGCCGCACGATCGCGTCGACCTTCCGCCGCACGACTTCGTCGGTCTCGCCGGCATACGCACGGCGCTCGGAGTGTCCGGCGAGCACGTAGGTCACGTTCAGCTTCGCGAGCATCTCGGCGCTCACCTCGCCGGTGAACGCGCCGCGGTCCTCGTAGTGGCAGGTCTGCGCGCCGAGCTGGACGGGAATCCGGTCGGTCTCCACCGCCGTCTGGACCGTGCGCAGCGACGTGAACGGCGGGTGCAGGCTCACCTCCCGACCGGCCGGGAGCCCTCCCGCTCGCAGGAGGGCGGCGAGCTCCTGCACGAGCTTCAGCGCCTCGAAGTGGTTGCCGTTCATCTTCCAGTTCCCGCTCACGAGGATGGTGCGGCCCGTCACCGCCCGCCTCCGGCACGCAGCCCACGCGACGCTCGCAGCGCCGCGAGCCCGGGAAGGTCGCCGTGCTCGAGGAGCTCGAGCGACGCTCCCCCGCCGGTCGACACGTGGCCGATGCGCGGCGCGAGCCCGAAGCGGTCGAGCGCGGCGACCGAGTCCCCCCCGCCCACCACGGTGAAGCCCGGACAGTCGGCGACGGCCTCCGCGAGCGCCCTCGTCCCCGCGGCGAAGCGGGCGTCCTCGAAGACGCCGGCAGGACCGTTCCACAGGACGGTGCGCGCGGCGAGGATCACCTCCCGGTAGCGCGCGCGAGTCGCCGGACCGATGTCGACGCCCTGGAAGCCGTCGGGGATGTCCCCCCCGACGACGCGCACCTCACCGGGATCGGCGGCGGCGCCGGCGTCGTCGTCGGGGTGGAGCGCGCCGCCGGGGCCGAGGACCACGTGGTCGAGCGGCAGCAGCACCTCGACCCCGCTGGCGAGGAGGTCGGAGCAGGCGGCCAGGCTGCGCTCGTCGAGCAGCGACGAGCCGACGCGGCGGCCGCGCGCGGCGAGGAACGTGTAGCTCATACCGCCGCACACGACGAGGGCGTCCACCCGGCCAGCGAGGGACCGCAGCACGCCCAGCTTGTCGGCCACCTTCGCCCCTCCGATCACGGCGACGAAGGGCCGCTCGGCGCCCTCGAGGAGCGTCCCGAGGACCTCCACCTCGCGGGCCAGCAGGCGCCCCCCGGCCGATGGCAGGCGGGATGGTGGCCCCACGATGGAGGCGTGCGACCGGTGGCACGCGCCGAACGCGTCGTTGACGAAGTAGTCGTGACCGGCGACGAGGCGGTCGACGAAGGCCGGGTCGCCGGCCTCCTCGCCTGGGTCGAAGCGGAGGTTCTCACCGAGGGCCACCCCGGGGGCGAGCTCTGCCAGGCGCGCCCGCACCGGCGCCAGGCTGAAGCGTTCGTCGGGTCGGCCGTGCGGCCGGCCGAGGTGGGACACCACCGTGACGCGGGCGCCGCGCTCGGTGAGCCACCCGAGGGTCGGGAGCGTCGCCCGGATGCGGAAGTCGTCGACGACCCGCCGCGTGCCGTCGGGGTTCTCGGCGAGCGGCACGTTGTAGTCGGCGCGTACGAGGACCGACGCGCCCTCGACCGGCGGCAGGTCCTCGAGGACAGGGACCGAGAGCCTCACGCCGCGCCGACGATCGAGGCCAGGTCGACGAGGCGCGACGAGTAGCCCCACTCGTTGTCGTACCAGCCGAAGACCTTGACGAGGGTGCGGTCATCGCCGATCGGCAACGTCATCGTGAGCTCGGCGTCGAAGACGCACGACGCCGCCGAGCCGACGATGTCGCTCGAGACCAACGGGTCCGGCGAGTACTCGAGGACCCTCGCGAGCGGTCCCGACGCGGCTGCCTTGGCGAAGGCCTCGTTCACCGTGGCGGCGTCGACGGCGGCGCGCACGATGGCGGTGAAGTCGGTGATCGACCCGTCGGGCACCGGGACGCGCAGGGAGGTCCCGTCGAGGCGTCCCTTCATCGCCGACAGGACGAGCGAGGTGGCTCGCGCTGCGCCGGTCGTCGAGGGCACGATGTTCACCGCCGCGGCGCGCGCCCGCCGGAGGTTGTCCCGGCCGAGGTCGAGCAGCTCCTGGTCGTTGGTGTAGGCGTGGACCGTCGTCATGAGCCCCTGGTCGACCCCGAACGCGTCGTCGAGGACCTTGACCATCGGCACGAAGCAGTTCGTCGTGCACGACGCGTTCGACACGACGACGTGGCGCTCGGGGTCGAAGGTGTCGTCGTTCACGCCCACGACGAAGGTGGCGTCCGCGTCGCTGCAGGGAGCCGAGACGATGACGCGGCGTGCTCCCCCGTCGAGGTGGCCGGCTGCGGCCTCCCGCTTCGTGAAGCGGCCGGTCGACTCGATGACGACGTCGACGTCGTGGCGTGCCCAGGGCACCGCCGACGGCTCGCGCTCGGCGTAGACCGCGATGGGCGCGCCGCCCACGATGAGGCGGCCGTCGGCCACCTCGACCGGCACGCCGAGCCGCCCGTGGGTCGAGTCGTAGCGGAGCAGGTGGGCGTTGACCTCGGGACGCAGCAGGTCGTTCAACGCGACGACCTCGACATCCGTCCTCGCCGCGAGCACGGCGCGCAGGAAGTTGCGCCCGATCCGGCCGAACCCGTTGATGCCGACCCGCACCGCCATAGCCATCACCGTCCCACGACGACGCCCGCCGGCGTGAGCCACGCGGCCCGCCTGGCGAGGGAGAGGACACTCTCGCTCAGCACCCTACCGGCCCGCAACTGCGTCGCCGGTGCTCAGGCGATGGCAGCCTCGAGCGCGGCGGCCAGGCGCCCGGCGTCGTGCGCGAGGCCGTCGCCGGACGCGAGGCGCGCCGCGTGGACGCGGATCCCGGGCGGGACCTCGCCGAGCGCGATCGCCGAGGGGTCCGCGACGACGACGTCGGGCACGACGCCGTGGTCGATGAGGGCGGCGACGTGGCGAGCGACGTCGAACCCGGCCGTCTCCGGGCACTGCTCCCGCAGGTTCGAGACGTAGACGCGCCTCGCTCGCGCCTGGGCGAGCGCCCGCGCCGTCTCGCGTGGGGCGAGGGCGGCGAGCACGCTCGTGAACAGCGAACCCGGGCCGATGACGATCGCCTCCGCCGCCTCGATCGCCTCGAGGACCGCGGCGGGGACGGCGGCATCGGCCGGCAGCAGCGAGACCCGCCGCACCCCGCTCGCCCCCATGATCGCCACCTGCCCCACGAGCTCGCCCCCGGCCGCCTCGGCCCGCAGCACGACGGGCACGGCCGTCGCCGGCAGGACCCGCCCCACGGCCCCGACGAGCCGACCGGCCTCGTCGACGGCGCGCACGAAGTCGCCGGTCGACGCCGCCAGCGCCGCCAGCAGCAGGTTCCCGAAGGCATGCCCGTCGAGGCCGCCGCCGCTGAAGCGGTGCTCGAGCGCGGCGCCGAGCACGGACGAGGGCGCCGAGAGGGCGGCGAGGCACTTGCGGACGTCGCCCGGCGCTGGCAGGCCGGTCGCCTCGCGCAGGCGCCCGCTCGAGCCTCCGTCGTCGGCGACGGAGGCGACCGCGGTGATGTGCCCGGCGAAGCGCCGGAGCGCGAGCAGGGTGCGGGCGAGCCCGTGGCCCCCGCCGATCGCCACGACGCGCGGCCCGCCGTGCGAGAGGGGGTCGCCACCGCTCATCGGGCGATGTCGCGGTGGTGCACCGTGGGCCGGAAGCCGTGCTCGGCGATGCGCGCCGCGATCTCCTCGGCGATCACGACGCTGCGGTGTCGGCCGCCCGTGCAGCCGATCGCGATCGACAGGTAGGACTTGCCCTCCTTGGCGTAGGCGGGGAGGAGGAAGGCGAGGAGGTCGTCGAGCTTCGCGAGGAAGGCCTTCGCCTCCTCCTGGCCGAGCACGTAGTCGCGCACCGGCGTCTCGAGCCCCGTGAGCGGGCGCAGCTCGTCGACCCAGTGCGGGTTCGGCAGGAACCGGCAGTCCAGGACGAGGTCGACGTCGAGGGGGATCCCGTGCTTGAACCCGAAGGACACGACGGCCGTCTCCATCATGCCCGCCGCCTCGCTCGAGGCGAAGAGCTCGACGAGCCGGGCCCGCAGGTCGTTCACGTTCATCTCGCTCGTGTCGATCACGACATCGGCCGCGTCGCGCAGCTCCGCGAGCAGGGCGCGCTCGGCGGCGATGGCGGCGAGGACGGTGTCCGCCTCGACCGGGTGGCGCCGGCGCGTCCCCTCGAAGCGCCGGACGAGCACCTCGTCGGACGCGTCGAGGAAGAGGAGCCGCACGCGCGCGCCGCCCGCCCGCAGGCGCGACAGCTCGGGACCGAGCTCGCTCAAGGTCTCCGCCCCGCCGCGCCCGGCGACGAAGCAGAAGCGGTCGAGCTCCGAGCCCGGGTGGCTGGCGAGCTCCACGACCTTTCCGATCAGCGCCGGCGGCAGGTTGTCGATGACGAACCAGCCGAGGTCCTCGAGCGTCGCTCCCGCGCTCGAGCGCCCTGCTCCCGAGAGGCCCGTGACGATCAGGTACTCGGCCATCGGCGTCGACCTCCTCACCGCATCTTCGCGCCGGCCCGCCGCCCGACGCGCCGTCCGGTGCGCAGGGCCGGCCGGTGCTCGAAGCGCATCGCGAGGAGCCGCGGGATGGCCGCCTCGAGCTCCGGGGCGACCGACGTGGCGAGGAACGCCGCGAGGGGGCGGGGCTCGAGCATCCTCGTGCACAGCAGGTCGTGCTCGGCGAGCGGGTTGAGGTAGCGCGAGAGGGGCCGGTGCGCGAAGGGGATCGCCACGCCGGGGTCGACCTCCTCCACGGTGACGGCCTCGGCGAGGTAGGGGCCGACGCGCCAGTAGCGCTCGCCGAGGATCTGGTCGTCGACGAGGCCGCTGCCCGTGCCCTGGTAGAGGGGGTGGTTCACGAGGAGCAGGAAGGTCCCGCCCGGGGCGAGCACCCGCGCGACCTCACCGAGGAGGGCGTCCCCGTCCTCGACGTGCTCGATGGCGAGGCTGCAGAGGATCCCGTCGAAGCTGGCGGCGGCGAAGGGGAGCAGCTCGCCGGCGGCCTGCACGTAGGCGACGGGGCCACCCGCGGCCCGAGCGTTGGCGAGCTGCGCCCGGGAGGGGTCGACGCCGACGAGCTCGGGTCCGTCGAGCACGGCGGCGAGGTGGCGGGCCACCTGGCCCTCGCCGCAGCCGACGTCGAGGATGCGCCGGCACCCCGCCATCTCCCGGGCGACGAGGGGGAGGATCTCGAGCTCGTACTCGACGTCCGCGCCACCGGTGAACGTCGCCTTCCACCACGTCGCGTAGCCGTCCCAGATGGCGCCCGAGGCGGCACCCGGTGCCGGCTGCCACGTCGCACCGGGACCCGGGACCGTCACGTCGCCACCGTGGCGCGCCGCGCTGCACCCGGGTGGAGGTGCTCGAAGAGGGCACGCGCTACCTGGTCGGGGAGCCAGCCGAGCTCGAGCAGCTCGGCGAGCGTGGCGGCCCGGACGGCGCTGAGCGAGCCGAGCTCGCGCACGAGGCGCGCCCGGCGGACCGGTCCGAGCCCCGGGACGCCGTCGAGGGTGCTCTCGGTCATGCGGCGAGCGCGCAGCGTACGGTGGTAGCCGAGGGCGAAGCGGTGGGCCTCGTCGCGCACCTGCTGGAGCAGGTAGATCGCCTCGCTGTCCCGGGGGATGCGCACCGGCTCCGGACGCCCGGGCAGGTGCACCTCCTCGAAGGCCTTCGCCAGCGCGGCGAGGGCGACGCGGCCCTCGAGCCCCAGCTCGGCGAGGACGCGCTCGCCCACCCCGAGCTGGCCGCGGCCGCCGTCGAGCAGGATGAGGTGCGGTCGGTACGCGAAGCGGCGGGGCCGCCCGTCGCGCTCGCGCCTCGCCTCCTCGTCGAGGCGGCGCAGCCGTCGGGTCAGCACCTCGTGCATCGCGGCGTAGTCGTCGTTGCCGCGCACCGCGACCTTGAAGCGCCGGTAGTCGCTCCGCTTGGGGAGCCCGTCCTCCATCACGACCATCGACCCGACGTAGTCGCTGCCCTGGAGGTGGCTCATGTCGTAGCACTCGATGCGCAGCGGCGCCTCCGGCAGCCCGAGGTAGGCCTGCAGCTCCTCGAGCGCCTTGGCGCGGGCCGCGAGGTCGCTCGCCCGCCTCGTCCGGTGGCGCTGCAGCTGCTCCGCGGCGTTCGCCGTGGCCACCTCGAGCAGCGCCCGCTTGCGGCCGCGCCGGGGCACGCGGATCGTCACCTTCGCCCCGCGGCGTTCGCCGAGCCACGCCGCGTAGGTGGCCGCGTCGTCGGGCTCGCAGGCGACGAGCACCTCGCGCGCGACGCCGAGCGGCGTCTCGGCGTAGTGCTGCTCGAGCACCCTCGCCGCGAGGGCGGCCGAGCCGAGCGGCTCGACCTTCTCGAGGACGAAGCCCTGGCGCCCCACCACCCGGCCGCGCCGCACGTGGAGCACCTGCACGGCGGCCTCGAGATCGTCGTCGACGATCCCGACGACGTCGAGGTCCTCGTCCGACGCGGCCACCATCTCCTGGCGCTCGCTCGCGAGGCGCACGGAGGCCAGCTGGTCGCGAAGGCGCGCCGCGCGCTCGAACTCGAGGGCCTCGGCCGCCGCGAGCATCTCGGCCTCGAGGCGCTCGACGACCGGGGCGGTGTCCCCCTCGAGGAAGGACATCAGCTCCTCGAGGTGCGTGCGGTAGGTGGCCTCGTCGACGGCCCCGATGCACGGTGCCGAGCAGCGCTCGATGTGGAAGAGCAGGCACGGGCGACCGAGGCGCTCGTGGCGGCGGAACTTCGTGTCGGTGCAGGTCCGGACGGGGAACGAGCGCAGGAGCAGGTCGAGCGTCTCGCGGATCGCGTAGGCATGGGCGTAGGGTCCGAAGTAGCGCGTGCCGCGCCGCTTCGCGCCGCGCAGGACGACGGCGCGCGGCCAGCGCTCGTCCACGGTCACGGCGAGGTAGGGGTAGCTCTTGTCGTCGACGAGGCGGACGTTGAAGCGGGGCCGGTGCTGCTTGATGAGGTTGTACTCGAGCATGATCGCCTCGACGTCGGAGCGGACCTGGATCCACTCCACCGACGCCGCCCGCTCGAGCATCTGCAGCGTGCGCGGGTGCAGCTGCTGGGGATCCCCGAAGTAGGTGGCGAGGCGCGCGCGAAGCGAGCGCGCCTTGCCCACGTAGATCACCCGCCCCTCGGCGTCCTTGAACTGGTAGGAGCCGGGGGCGTCCGGTACGTCTGCCGGGCGCTCGAGCACTATTGTGGAGGCTAGGCCGGCCTGGTACCCCGGCCGAACAGATCAGGCTTCGTGGCCGACAACCCCGCGGATGGGCGACCAGGCTGTCCCCGCCGGCCGTGAGCGGAGCTGCCAACAGATAGCGAGGCCCCATGGTCCGTCTGCAGGCCCGCCTCCCACAGCGCTACGTCGATGCGAGCCCGGAGGAGCTCGCCGGCTGGATCGGCCAGGCACGCGCCGCGCTCGGCGACCGCCTGTGCATCCTCGGCCACCACTACCAGCGGGACGAGGTGATGGTCTGGGCCGACGCACGGGGGGACTCGTTCGGGCTCTCCCGCTTCGCCGCCGCCCACCAGGACGCGGAGTTCGTCGTCTTCTGCGGCGTCCACTTCATGGCCGAGGCGGCCGACATCCTCACCGCGCCCCACCAGAAGGTCATCCTCCCCGACTTGAACGCGGGGTGCTCGATGGCCGACATGGCCGACCTCGAGGCGGTCGAGACCGCCTGGGAGGAGGTCGGCGAGGTCGTCGACATCGAGGCGGTCGTGCCGATCACCTACATCAACTCCTCGGCGGCGCTGAAGGCCTTCGTCGGCCGCCACGGGGGCGCGGTGTGCACCTCGTCGAACGCGCGAGCCGTGCTCCGCTACGCCCTCGGCGTCGGTCCGGACGTCCCGGCCGGGTCCGACCTCGCCGAGGCCGTGCGCCGGGCCGGCCGCAAGGTCCTCTTCTTCCCGGACCAGCACCTCGGGCGCAACACCGGCTTCCAGCTCGGCTTCGACGAGACCGACATGGCGGTGTGGGACCCCCGCCGAGAGCTGGGCGGCCTCGACGAGGCGTCCGTCAAGGAGGCGACGCTCCTGCTGTGGAAAGGTCACTGCTCGGTCCACCAGCGCTTCCGCCCCGAGCACGTCGCCGCCTTCCGCCAGGAGCACCCCGAGGGCCTCGTCGTCGTCCACCCGGAGTGCGCGCGCGAGGTGGTCGTCCTCGCCGACGCCGTCGGCTCCACGGACTTCATCATCCGCTACGTCGGCGAGGCGCCCCCCGGCGCGACGATCGCGGTCGGAACCGAGATCCACCTCGTGCACCGCCTCGCGGCGGAGCACCCCCACCTCGCCGTCACCTCCCTCGATCCGCTCGTCTGCCCGTGCTCGACGATGTTCCGGATCGACGCGAAGCACCTCGCCTGGGTGCTCGACGGCCTCCTCGAGGGCGAGGTGCGGAACCAGATCGTCGTCGACGAGGGCACCGCGCGCGACGCCAGGCTGGCGCTCGAGCGGATGCTGGCCATCACCTAGGCCCCCTCACGCGCCCTGGGCGGCGCGCCGGCTGCGGCGGTGGCGCAGGCGCAGCTGCACGATCCGGGCCGCGCCGACGAGCACGACGAAGAGCCCGCCGACCACGGCCGCGGCGAGGAGCGCGACGCCGAGCGGGAGGTGGCCGTGCGCACCGAAGAACGACACCTTGACGTGCTGGCCGTTCTCCAGGATGAACACGATGAGCACGGCGAGGATCACGAGAGTCGCGACGATCGCCACCCACAGGGCGCTCGTGCGCGTCCGCGCCGGCGGCTCGGGTGCCGACGAGGCCTCGGGCCTCGACGTCGGCGCCGGTCCGCTCGGCTGCTCGGTCGTCATGGCGGCCTCCTTACCGTCCCCTCCGTCCGGGCCGAGGCGCAATCCCGGCTCAGCGCGGTCGGCGCGCTGCGGACCCTGCGCGCACGCTAACACCGGCCCCCGCAGCGCCCGCGAGCGCTCAGGCGCGAAGGCGCGCGAGGGGAACCGCCCCCCGAGGGGGCACGACGACGACGCGCTCGCCCCAGCGGCTGAAGCGCTCGACGGCCCGCCAGCCCGGAGCGACCATGACGGCGCGCTCGAGGCGCGCCGCGCCGAAGCGAGCGACGACGAGCGTCACCGTCGAGGCCCGCCCGACTCGCTCCGTCACCACGACGACGGCACGGCGGCCGAGGCGGCCGGCCCGCGCCGTCGCGCTCGTGGCCGCACCCGGCAGGAACAGGTGCGCGAACTGGCCCCGCAGGAGCGTGGACGCCGCGAGGCGGGCGAGAGGACGGCTCGGCCGTTCGAGCTCGACCCAGCGGCCGTGGGCTGCGGCGGCATCCGCGGCGGCCAGGTCGCAGGTCTCCTCCAGCCCGAGGGCGTTCCCCTGGCACCAGGCACCGCTCGGTGCGAGGCGCGCCTGCGCGACGGCGCGCAGCCCGCGCGCCGTGACGACCTCTCGCTCGAGGGCGCGCGAGCGAGCGGCATCGATGGTGACCGTGAGGCGGACCGTGACGCCGCCGAGGGTGCTGACGGCGTGAGCGATGACGCGCACTCCCGCGGCCCGGACGGCTGCGGCCCTCGCGCGCCGTGCCACGGCGGCCGGCGGCAGGCCAGCGAGATCGGACGGGCGCGAGGCGACGCTCGGCGCCGCCACGAGCACGGCTGCGGCGCCTGCCGCCGCACGCCAGCGCCGACGACCGGCCACGGCCTCAGGCAAGCACGCGGCCGAGGAACCGGCCCGTGTGGCTCGCCGCCGACCTCGCCACTACCTCCGGCGGCCCCTCGGCGACCACCCTGCCGCCGCCCTCGCCGCCTTCCGGCCCGAGGTCGATGATCCAGTCGGCCGACTTGATGACGTCCAGGTTGTGCTCGATCACGATCACGGTGTTGCCCTGGTCGACGAGGCGCTGCACGACGAGCAGGAGCTTGCGCACGTCCTCGAAGTGCAGGCCCGTCGTCGGCTCGTCGAGGATGTAGAGGGTCCGCCCCGTCGCCCGCTTGGAGAGCTCGGCGGCGAGCTTCACCCGCTGGGCCTCGCCGCCGGAGAGCGTGGGGGCGCTCTGGCCGAGGCGGACGTAGCCGAGGCCGACGTCGACGAGCGTGCGCAGGTGGCGGGCGATGACGGGCTGGGCCGAGAAGAGCTCGAGCGCCTCCTCGCACGAGAGCTCCAAGACGTCCGCGATGGAGCGGCCTCGCCACAAGACCTCGAGGGTGTCCCGGTTGTAGCGGGCGCCCTTGCACACCTCGCACGGCACGTAGACGTCCGGGAGGAAGTGCATCTCGATCTTGATCGTCCCGTCCCCCGCGCAGGCCTCGCAGCGACCGCCCGCCACGTTGAAGGAGAAGCGACCGGGTAGGTAGCCACGCACCTTGGCCTCGGGCGTCTGCGCGAAGAGCCGACGGATGTGGTCGAAGACACCCGTGTAGGTCGCCGGGTTCGAGCGAGGCGTGCGGCCGATCGGCGACTGGTCGATGTCGATCACCTTGTCGAGGAGCTCGGCGCCCTCGAGCGCACGGTGCCTGCCGGGCGTCGTGCGCGAGCGGTTGAGCACCTGGGCGAGCGCCCGGTGCAAGATGTCGTTCACGAGCGTCGACTTGCCGGACCCGGACACCCCGGTCACGGCGACGAAGCACCCGAGCGGGAAGGCGACGTCGATGTCCCGCAGGTTGTGCTCGCGAGCGCCGCGCACGACGACGTGCCCGTTGTCGGGCGGGCGACGCCTCGGCGGGACGGGGATCGCGCGCGTCCCCGCGAGGTAGGCCCCGGTGATGGACGCCTCGCACCCGATCAGCCCCTTCACGGGGCCGGAGTAGACGATCTCGCCGCCGTGCTCGCCCGCGCCCGGTCCGATGTCGACGACGTGGTCGGCGACGCGGATCGTCTCCTCGTCGTGCTCGACGACGATGACGGTGTTGCCGAGGTCCCGCAGTCGCTCGAGCGTCTCGATCAGACGCCGGTTGTCTCGCTGGTGCAGACCGATCGAGGGCTCGTCGAGGACGTACAGCACGCCGACGAGGCCGCTGCCGATCTGGCTCGCGAGGCGGATCCGCTGCGCCTCCCCGCCCGCCAGGCTCGCCGCGGAACGGTCGAGGGTGAGGTAGTCGAGGCCGACGTCGACGAGGAAGCGCAGCCGCGCCCGGATCTCCTTCAGCACGCGCTCGGCGATGAGCTGCTCGCGCGGGCTGAGCTCGAGCTCCCCGAGCACGCCGAGGGCCCGGCCGATCGGCAGCGCGGTCAGCTCGGCGATGCCGAGCCCCCCGACCGTGACCGCCCGGGCGGTCGCGCTGAGCCGGGTGCCCTCGCAGGCGGGGCACGGCACCTCGCGCATGTAGGCGGCGATCTGCTCCCGCTGGAACTCGGACTCGGCCTCGGCGTGGCGGCGCTGCAGCCACGGCACGACGCCCTCGAAGGGCGTCTCGTACTCGCGCAAGGTCCCGAAGCGGTTGCGGTACGAGACGCGCACGCGCCGCTTGCCCGAGCCGTAGAGGACCACGTTGCGCTGCGCCTTCGTGAGCTTGGCGAAGGGCGTCCGCACGTCGAAGCCGAACGCCTCCGCGACAGCTCGCAGCACACGCGCGAAGTACTCGGTGCGCGCGCCCGCCCAGGGGGCGATGGCGCCCTGCGCGATCGAGCGGTCCGGGTCCGGCACGACGAGCTCGGGGTCGACCTCGTAGCGGGTCCCGAGGCCGGCGCACTGGGGGCACGCGCCGTAGGGGGAGTTGAAGGAGAAGCTGCGCGGCGCGAGCTCCTCGAAGGACAGGCCGCACTCGGCGCAGGCGAGGTGCTGGGAGAAGGTGAGCAGCTCGTCGGTGTCGACGAGCTGGATCGCCGCCGTCCCCTCCGCCAGACGCAACGCCGTCTCGATCGAGTCCGTCAGGCGCCGAGCGATCGAGCCGCGGCGCACCAGCCGGTCGACGACGACCTCGATCGTGTGCTGCTCGTAGCGGGCGAGCGAGCGCTCGCGCCGCTCGGCCAGCTCCACGACCTCCCCGTCGATGCGCACTCGCGCGAACCCCTGTCGCGCCAGGTCCTCGAGGAGCGCGTCGTACTCGCCCTTGCGGCCTCGCACGACCGGGGCGAGGACGAGGAAGCGGGTCCCCTCGGGCAGGTCGAGCACGCGGTCGACGATCTGCTGCGGGCTCTGGCGCGTCACCGGCCGGCCGCAGCTCGGGCAGTGGAGCTGGCCGATGCGCGCGTACAGCAGGCGCAGGTAGTCGTAGATCTCCGTCACGGTGCCGACGGTCGAGCGCGGGTTGCGCGAGGCGGACTTCTGGTCGATCGAGATCGCGGGCGAGAGGCCTTCGATGAAGTCGACGTCGGGCTTGTCCATCTGCCCGAGGAACTGGCGCGCGTAGGCCGAGAGCGACTCGACGTAGCGCCGCTGGCCCTCGGCGTAGATCGTGTCGAAGGCGAGCGACGACTTGCCGGAGCCCGAGAGCCCGGTGAAGACGATGAGCTTGTCGCGCGGCAGCTCGAGCGAGACGTCCTTCAGGTTGTGCTCGCGCGCCCCGCGCACGACGAGGGTGCCGGACATCGCCCGAGGATACCGGTCGCTCAGCCCACTTCTCGCAGCTCGCGCCGCAGCGAGCGGATCTCGTCCCGGAGGCGGGCCGCGTACTCGAAGCGCAGCTGCCTCGCCGCGTCGGCCATCTCCGCCTCGAGCGCGGCGATGAGCCGCTCGAGCTCGTCGCCGGCGAGCTCGCCGGGTCGCTGCCCGAGGCCGGCCCCGACCCGCTCGGCGGCGCGCCGCCCCGCTCGCCGCTGGCGCTCGCTGCGCCTGCCGCCCGACACGCCCTCGGGGTCGCCCCCGCCTGCAGCCGCGCGGAACTGGGCGACGAGGTCGGTCACCGCCTTGCGGATCGTCTGCGGGTCGATGCCGTGCTCGGCGTTGTACGCCTGCTGGCGGGCACGGCGGCGCTCGGTCTCGGCGATGGCCTGCCGCATCGAGTCCGTGATGACGTCGGCGTAGAGCACGACTCGTCCCGACACGTTGCGCGCGGCGCGCCCCATCGTCTGGATGAGCGAGGTCGAGGAGCGGAGGAAGCCCTCCTTGTCGGCGTCGAGGATGGCGACGAGCGAGACCTCGGGCAGGTCGAGGCCTTCGCGCAGCAGGTTGATGCCGACGAGCACGTCGAACTCCCCGAGGCGCAGGTCTCGCACGATCTCGATGCGCTCGATGGTGTCGATGTTCGAGTGCAGGTACCGCACGCGCAGCCCCATGCCGAGCAGGTAGTCGGTGAGGTCCTCGGCCATCTTCTTCGTGAGCGTCGTGACGAGCGTCCGCTCGCCGCGCGCGGTCACCGCCTCGATCTCGGCGATGAGGTCGTCGATCTGTCGCTTCGTCGGCTTGACGACCACCTCGGGGTCGACGAGACCCGTCGGGCGCACGATCTGCTCGACGACCTGGCTCGACACCGAGAGCTCGTAGTCGGAGGGGGTCGCCGACATGAAGATGCACTGGTTGATGCGCGCCTCGAGCTCCTCGAAGCGCAGCGGGCGGTTGTCGAGCGCGGAGGGCAGGCGGAAGCCGTGCTCGACGAGCACCTCCTTGCGCGACCGGTCGCCGGCGAACTGGCCGTGCAGCTGGGGAACGGTGACGTGGCTCTCGTCGATGACGAGGAGCCAGTCCTCGGGGAAGTAGTCGAGGAGGGTGTACGGCGGCTGCCCAGGGGCGCGCCCGTCGAGGTGACGGCTGTAGTTCTCGACGCCGCTGCAGGTGCCGACCTCGGCGAGCATCTCGAGGTCGTGCTCGGTGCGCATCCGGAGCCGCTGCGCCTCGAGCAGCTTGCCGGCCGCCTCGAGCTCGGCGAGGCGCTCGCCGAGCTCCGCCTCGATCGACGCCAGCGCGCGTCGCAGCCGCTCGTCACCCGCCACGTAGTGGCTCGCCGGGAAGACGACGAGCTCCCCGAGCTCGCCGAGCACCTCGCCGGTCAGCGCGTCGAAGCGGGTGATGCGCTCGACCTCGTCGCCGAACAGCTCGATGCGCACCGACGTCTCCTCGTAGGCAGGGTGCACCTCGATCGTGTCGCCGCGCACGCGGAAGCGCCCGCGCACGAGGTTGGTGTCGTTGCGCTCGTAGTGCATCTCGACGAGCTGGGCGAGGATCTCGCGCTGGGGGTGCTCCTCCCCCTGCCGCAGCACGAGGATCCGCCCCTCGTACTCCTCGGGCGAGCCGAGGCCGTAGATGCACGACACCGAGGCGACGACGACGACGTCGCGCCGGGTGAGCAGGCTCGCGGTCGTCGAGTGGCGGAGCCGGTCGATCTCGTCGTTGATGGAGGAGTCCTTCTCGATGTAGGTGTCGGTCTGCGGCAGGTAGGCCTCGGGCTGGTAGTAGTCGTAGTAGGAGACGAAGTACTCGACGCGGTTGTCCGGCAGCAGCTCGCGGAACTCCCCGGCGAGCTGCGCGGCGAGGGACTTGTTCGGAGCGATCACGAGCGTCGGACGCTGGGCGCGCTCGATCGTCCAGGCGATCGTCGCCGACTTGCCGCTCCCGGTGATGCCGAGCAGCGTCTGGTAGCGGTCGCCCCGCGCCAGCCCCTCGGCGAGCGCCGCAATCGCCTTCGGCTGGTCGCCGGCCGGAGCGAACCCCGAGACGACGCGGAAGGGGGGCATCGCCGCCATCGTACCGGGGCGGCGGGCGCCAGCCGGGCGGGCCGAGGCTACCCGGCGGACCCGGCGCGCAGGCCTTCGATCCAGCGCCAGGCGTTCTGCGCCATCTCGGCCAGCTCGGCCTGCGTCCCGACGTTCAAGATGACGAAGTCCGCCGCCCGCAGGCGCGCCGCGCGCGGGGCCTGCGCGCGGACGCGGCGCCACGCCTCCTCCGGCGTCATCGACCGGCTCGCCACGAGGCGCTCGACCGCGAGCTCGGGCGGCACGTCGACGACGAGGACCCCGTCGATCGGGTAGCGGTCGACCCCGGTCTCGACGAGGAGGGGGACGACGAGCACGACGACGGCGTCGCTCGGCGCGAGCTCGTCGAGGCGACGGCGGATCTCGGCCTCGACGAGCGGGTGCACGATCGCCTCGAGGTCCGCTCGCGCCGCGTCGTCGGCGAAGACGATCTCGGCGAGGGCGGCCCGATCGACCGTCCCGCCGGGCACCACCTCCTCGCCGAAGCGCTCGGCGACGGCGCGCGCGCCCGGCGAGCCCGGGGCGAGCGCCGCTCGCGCCAGCTCGTCGGCATCGACGACGAGCGCGCCGCGGCGGGCGAGCAGGCTCGCCACGGTCGACTTCCCCGATCCGATGCCACCGGTGAGCCCGACGACGACCACCGGGCCCGCTGCCTCGGCCCGGCGCCTCAGCGCGCCTCGGCCGCTCCGTCGGCGCCCTCGGAGGGCTCGTCGCTGGCGGCGAAGTCGGCCCACGCCGCCTGCGCCTCGGTCTCGGGGGTGAACTCGGTCGAGGAGTAGTCGTAGCCGCCGATGTAGTTGCCCTCGGCGTCGTAGGCGTGCTGGCCGAACGCCTCCCGGTACTCCTCGGCCACCTCGCCTCCCTCGGCGGCCTGCTTGATCGACAGGCTGATCCGGCGCCGCTGCAGGTCGATGTCGATGATCTTCACCCACAGCTCCTCGCCCGGCGTGACGACCTGCTCGGGGAGGTCGACGTGGTGGCTCGCCATCTCCGAGATGTGGACGAGGCCCTCGATGCCGTCGCCCACCTGCACGAAGGCACCGAAGGGCACGAGCTTCGTGATGCGCCCGTAGACGAGCTCGCCGACCCGGTGCGCGGCGGCGAACTCCTGCCAGGGATCCGACTGCGTCGCCTTCAGGGAGAGGCTGATCCGCTCCTTCTCGAGGTCGACGTCGAGCACCTGGACGGTGACCTCGTCGCCGACCGAGACGACCGAGGACGGGTGGTCGACGTGCTTCCACGACAGCTCCGACACGTGGACGAGCCCGTCCATCCCGCCGAGGTCGACGAAGGCGCCGAAGTTCACGACCGAGGAGACGACGCCCTTGCGGATCTCGCCCGGCTTCAGGTTGATGAGGAACTCGCCGCGCTGCTCCTTCTGCGTCTCCTCGAGCCAGGCGCGCCGCGACAGGACGACGTTGTTCCGGTTCTTGTCGAGCTCGATGATCTTCGCCTCGAGCACCTTGCCGACGTACGGCTGCAGGTCCCGCACCCGGCGCAGCTCGACGAGCGAGGCGGGCAGGAACCCGCGCAGCCCGATGTCGAGGATGAGGCCGCCTTTCACCACCTCGATGACCGGGCCGCGCACGACGCCGTTCGTCTCCTTCAGGCGCTCGATCTCCCCCCAGGCCCGCTCGTACTGGGCGCGCTTCTTCGACAGGATGAGCCGGCCTTCCTTGTCCTCCTTCTGCAGCACGAGCGCCTCGATCGTGTCGCCCACCGAGACGACCTCGTGGGGGTCCACGTCGTGGCGGATCGAGAGCTCCCGGGCCGGGATGACGCCCTCGGACTTGTAGCCGATGTCGAGGAGGACCTCGTCCTTGTCCACCTTCACGACCGTCCCCGTCACGATGTCGCCGTCGTCGAACTCGACGATCGTCCGGGCGATGGCCTCGTCGAGCGTGAGCCCGGCGAGGTCGTCCTCGGTGACCTGGCGCGGCGTGTACACGCCCTCGGCGTCGAAGGTTCCCATCGGCGCGGGCGAGGTACCGGCGGCGGGGATCGTTGTGGAGGTATCAGACATGCTGGGACGTCGCTTTCGGGGGACGTGGCCCGAGCGCCGGCAGGTGCGCCCGGAGGGCTTCCAATGTCACAAGTCTAGGGCCGGCCGGCGGGACCCACCCGGGGCCGGAGCCGCCCGGCATGCTACACCGCGGGCGGCGCGACCTCCTTGGCGTCGGCCCAGGTGGGGCCCCACGCCAGGTGGACCTCCAGCGGCACCTTGAGGGGGTAGGCGCGCTGCATCGCCTCGAGCGTGAGCGCCTCGGCCACCTCCCGCTCGGCGTGCGGCGCCTCGACGAGGATCTCGTCGTGGACCTGGAGGACGATGCGCGCCGCGAGGCCGCGTGCCTCGAAGGCGGCGTCGAGCGCGACGAGGGCGATCTTGAAGATGTCGGCGGCGAGGCCCTGGATGCCGGCGTTCATCGCCTGGCGCTCGGCTGCCTGGCGGATGCGCGCGTTGGTCGACGCGAGCTCCGGCAGGTAGCGCCGGCGGCCCTTCTCCGTCTCGGTGTAGCCGCGCCGGCGCGCCTCGGCGACCGTGCGCTCCATGTAGGCGCGCACCGCCGGGAAGGCGGCGAAGTACTGCTCGAGGATGGCCGACGCCTCCTCGACGGGGATGGCGAGGCGCTGGGAGAGGCCGTACGCCTCCATGCCGTACGCGAGGCCGTAGGAGACCATCTTCGCCTTCGCCCGCTGAGCCGGCGTCACCTCGCTCGGCGCCACCTTGAAGAGCCGCGCCGCGGTGACGGCGTGGATGTCCTGTCCCTGCGCGAAGGCCTCGATGAGCCCGGGGTCGTCGGCGAGGTGCGCGATGACGCGCAGCTCGATCTGGCTGTAGTCGGCGACGAGGAGGCCCGCGCCCGGGGCCGGGACGAAGGCCGCCCGGAAGCGCCTGCCCTCCTCGGTTCGAACCGGGATGTTGTGGAGGTTGGGCTGGTCCGACGACAGTCGACCGGTGCGCGCGACGGTCTGGTTGAACGACGCGTGGATCCGGCCGTCGGGCGCCACCTCGGCGAGGAGGCCCTCCCCGTAGGTAGAGCGCAGCTTCTCGACCTCCCGGTAGCGCAGGAGGGCGTCGACGATCTCGTGCTGGTCGCGCAGGCGCTCGAGCGTCGCCGCGTCCGTCGAGTAGCCCGTCTTCGTGCGCCGAAGCGGGGTCAGCCCCAGCTTCTCGTAGAGCACGACACGCAGCTGGACCGTCGAGTTGACGTTGAACGGCTCGCCGGCGAGCGCCTGGATCCGCTCCTCGAGCGCTCGAGCCTCGGCGGTGAGCTCGGCGTTGATCGCCTGCAGGGCCTCGACGTCGACGCCGATCCCGACGTGCTCCATCTTCGCGAGGACCCGCACGAGCGGCCGTTCGACCTCCTCGTAGAGGGCCACCCCCCCCACCGAGGCGAGCTCGTCGCGCAGTCGCTCCCCGAGCGCCCCGACGAGCTCGGCCCGGGCCGCGAGCGCCCCCGCGCGTGCCGAGGCATCCTCCCGCCCCGCCGACGGTCCGCCGGCGTCGTCCGAGGCGCTCGGCAGCGAGAGGCCGAAGTGGAACGCCACGTCCTCGAGGCCGGCCTGGCCGAGCGACGGATCGACGAGGTAGGCGGCGACGGCGGTATCGAGCTCCAGGCCGGTGATGTCGATGCCCTCGGCCAGCAGCGCGCGCATGAGCTCCTTCGCACGGTGCGCCCGAACCCGGCGCCTGCCGTCGCTCGGCGCGCACAGCGCGCCGAGCGCGGCAGCCGTGGCCGCCTCGCCGAGGAGCTCGCCCGCCACGACGCCCACCTCCTCGCCGGCCGGGCCGAGGGCAGCGAGCGCCTCGAGTGCCGAGCGCCCCGGCGGCCCCGCCCAGGCCGGCTCGAGGACGACCGGCCCCTCGCCGGCCGAGAGCGATCGGAGGAAGGCCGCCGCGTCGGCGTCGGTCCCGAGGACGGCGACGGGCAGCGCCGCCGCGGGCGCGGGCGGCCGCTCGTCGCCTGGGCGCGCGAGCGCGTCGAGCACGGCGAAGAGGCGCTCGCGCGGGGTGCGCATCTCGAGGAAGGCGAACAGGCGCGACAGCGCCTCCCGGTCGGGCGGACGCAGGTCGAGCGCCCCGGGCGAGAGCGCGAGCGGCACGTCGCGCACGGCCCGAGTGAGGCGGAGGTTGGTCCGCACCTGCGCCTCGCAGGCGGCGAGGGCCTCGCGCAGCTTCGGGGTGCACGCGTCGAGGTGCGAGAAGATGGCGTCGACGTCGCCGTAGGTGGCGACGAGGCGCGCCGCGGTCTTCTCGCCGACGCCCGGCACGCCGGCCAGGTTGTCCGAGGGGTCGCCGCGCAGCGCGGCGAGCAGCGGGTAGTCGGCGGGCCGCACGCCGGTTCGCTCGCGGATCCCGGCCTCGTCGTACAGGACGTAGTCCGTGACGCCTCGACGGTTGTACAGGACGCGCACGTGCGGGTCCTCGACGAGCTGGAAGGCGTCCCGATCCCCCGTCACGACGATGACGTCGTGACCGTCTGCCGCGAGGCGCGTGGCGAGCGTGGCGATGACGTCGTCGGCCTCGTAGCCGGGGGCGTCGAGCGCCGGCACGCCGAGCGCCTCGACGAAGCCGCGGATGATCTCGATCTGCTGTGCGAGCGGCTCGGGCGTGGCGACGCGGCCCGCCTTGTAGTGCTCGGCGATCTCGTCACGAAAGGTCGGCTCGGGCCGGTCGAAGGCCACCGCCATGCCCGCCGGGCGGAAGTCCTCGAGCAGCTTCGTCACCATCGAGACGAAGCCGTAGACGGCCTGTGTCTCCTGGCCCGAGCTGGTGCGCATCCCCGCATCCTGCAGGGCGAACCAGGCACGGAAGGCGAGCGAGTGCCCGTCGAGGAGGAGGTAGGTCGCCACGCTCGTCACGGGCCCGCCGGATCGGCGGGCCCGGCGGGCAGCCCGGCGCGCTGGTCCGGCGCGCACGACGGACGTCGCCGGTTCCCCGCAGGAACGGCGCCGGCTGGGGCGCACCTGCCCGCCTCGCGCGCGGCGGGCCCGGGCGGCGCGGCACCCGCCGAGCGCGCCCCGACGCGCGCGCTGCTCGCGCGCCGCTCCCCGTCCACGAGCTCCCTCCAGCCGCGCCCACCGGCACGCGGCGTCGCTGCGGCTCTCGGCTGGGCGCCTCGCGAGGCACGGGATCGGCCTGGACGTCGCGCCAGCGGCACGGCGCGATGCTAGGCGCGCCGGGACCGCACCTCGCCCGTCGTCGGCGCTCCCGAGGTTCGACCGACCTGCGGCGGTAGCATGGCGGCGCATGGCTGGCGGCTTCCACCCCCCGCTCGAGGAGTACCTCGAGGCAATCCACGCCCTCGCCGAGGAGGGCACGACCATCATCCAGGCGCGCCTCGTCGAGCGCCTGGGCCACTCGCCGCAGGCGGTCTCCGAGATGGTCCGACGCCTCGCCAGCGCGGGCTACCTCGAGCGACGCGGCCGCGGCGTCGCGCTCACCCCGCTCGGCCAGGCGCGCGCCGAGAGCGTCGTGCGCAAGCACCGCCTCGCGGAGCGCTTCCTCGTCGACGTCCTCGGGCTCGCCTGGGACCGGGCGCACGACGAGGCCGGCCGGTGGGAGCACGTCATCTCCGACGAGGTCGAGGCGCGCTTCGTGGAGCTCCTCGGCCACCCGACGACGTGCCCGCACGGCAACCCGATCCCCGGCGCCCCCCGCGACGAGGCGCCCCAGGTGCCGATGGCCGACGTCGTGGAAGGCCAGCAGATCCGCCTGGCGCGCATCACCGAGCGGGTCGAGACCGATCGCGACGTGCTCGCCTACCTCGGCGAGCACGGGCTCGTCCCCGGACGACGGGCGCGCGTCGCCTCGCGGGCGCCCGACGGGACGGTCACCCTCGAGCTCGACGGCGTCGACGGCTCGCGGCCCGCCACCGTCGCCGTCGGTGCGGCGATGTGCCGCGAGCTGTACGTCACCGACGCGCCGGCCGCCGGCTGACGGTCCTCCTCAGCTCGGGGCGAGCTCCCCCGCGACGATCGCCTGCGCGACCTGCCGCATCGTCGTCCGCCGGTCCATCGCGCTCCGCTGGATGAAGGCGAACGCCTCCGCCTCCTTCAGGCCGTGCTCGTCCATGAGGCGCCCCTTGGCGCGGTCGAGCCAGCGACGGGTCTCGAGCTTCTCCTCGAGCCGCCGCTTCTCGTCGGTGAGCGACGCCACCTCCGCCTCGAGCGCCTGCACCTCGGCGAAGCGCCCGAGCGCCACCTCGATGGCCGGCAGGAGCTCCTCCTTCTGGAAGGGCTTCACGAGGTAGGCGAGGGCTCCGGCGTCGCGGGCCTGCTCGATGAGGTCGCGCTGGGAGAACGCGGTCAGGATGAGCACCGCCGTCCTCGAGTGCTCGCCGATCTCCCTCGCCGCGGCGAGGCCGTCCATCCCCGGCATCTTGATGTCGAGGATGACGAGGTCAGGTGCCAGACGGCGGACGAGCTCGACCGCCTCGTCGCCGCGTCCCGTCTCGCCGACGACGCGGTAGCCCTCCTCCTGGAGGATCTCCCGCAGGTCGAGGCGGACGATGGCCTCGTCCTCGGCGATGACGACGGTCCTGGACAACCCGATCGCTCCTCTCACCCTGCTCCGGCGGCGTGCGCCAGGTGCGAGCGCGGCGCTCGGCGAGCTCGCGCCGAGGTCAGCCTACGAGCTTGCCGAGCAGCTCGTCCTGCGCCGCCTCGAGCTCGGCGACGAGCGCGCGCGCCGCGTCCCGGCTCCGCCGCATCGCCTCGGCGTGGCGCTCGGCCTCGCGCCACTCCCGCTCGGCGAGCGGCGTCTCGGAGACGAGCATTCGAAGCCGGGCCTCGTCCGCCTGCTCGTCGAGGGCCGCGAGCTGCTCCTCGGCCACCTCGAGCTCGGCACGGGCCCTCGCCAGCCTCGCGTGGACGTCGAACAGGCGGCGTTCCACGCGCGCCTGGTGGACGCTCCGGCCCGTTCGCACGACGCGCAGTCTACGGCGCCGGCCGGGCGCTCCAGGAGCGCAGCTGCGCAGCCTGCAGGCGTTCGGGGACCGGGGCCACGCCGAGGCCCGGTCCGGCTGGCACCTCCAGCCACCCGCCCTCGAGACGGTGCGCCTCGGTGAGGTCCGTCGCGAAGTACCGGTCGCTCGCCCCGAGGTCGCTCCCGAGGCTGAAGCCACCGAGCCCGCCGACCGCCAGCGTGGCGGCGCGCCCGAGACCGCTCTCGAGCATGCCGCCGAGGGCGAGTGCCAGGCCGGCCTCGACGCAGCGAGCGTGCACCCGCCGCGCGGCGAGGAGGCCCCCGAGCCGTGCCGGCTTCACGACGACCCCGCGGCACGCGCGAAGCGCGATCGCGCTGTCGAGCACGCCGAGCGAGGTGACCGACTCGTCGAGGACGACGGGCGTCTCGAGCGACGCGGTCAGCTCGGCGTGGCCGAGCAGGTCGTCGGGCGCGAGCGGCTGCTCGAGGGCCGCGAGCCCGAGGCGGTCGAGCCGCTCGAGCGCGCGGCGCTGGCGAGGGTCGCCGAGGCGGTAGGAGCCGTTCGCGTCCGCGACGAGGGCGACCTCGGGGTGACGCGCTCGCACCCCCTCGAGCAGCGCCCACTCCCGACCCGGCGCGATCTTGCACTTCAGCCGCCGGTAACCGGCGGCCACGGCCGCGTCCGCGGCGGCGAGGACCTGCGCAGGGGCACCGAGGCCGATCGTCGCCCCCGCGACGACGCGCCGCTCGACCGCCCCGAGGTGCTCGGCGAGCGACCGGCCCTCGGCGCGCAGGCCGGCGTCGAGCAGCGCCATCTCGATCGCCGCCTTCGCCATCGGGTGGCCGACCACTTGCTCGAGGCGCGCCAGCGCCTCCTGCACGGATGCCGGGGGCCGCGGGGCGAGGAGGCGGGGGACGAGGTGGTCGACGAGCACGGCGAAGGCGCCCGCCGCGTACTCCGCCGTGTAGGTCGGCTCGGCGAGCGCCGCGCACTCCCCCCAGCCCTCCGCGGCGTCGGTGAGCACGCGCACGAGCACGAGCGGCCGCTCGCGCACCGTCGCGTGGGCGGCGACGAGCGGCTCGGCGAGCTCGAGCACGACGAGCCGGACCTCGACGCCGGTCAGGCGCACGAGGCGGCCTCGTCGCGCCTCGAGCGGCGACCCGCCGCAGCGTGGGCGTGCATGGCACCAGGCTGCCACGGCGGGCTCCGGGAGACCGCCACGGTTAGCCTGTCGTCACCGGCCCGGGTGGCGGAACGGTAGACGCGGCGGCCTCAAAAGTCGCTGCCCGCGAGGGCGTGCGGGTTCGAGTCCCGCCCCGGGCACGCGCGAGGAGGCAGCGCTCAGCGAGGCGCCACCCCGTAGCGGACGAAGAGGTGGTAGCCGGCGAAGGCCCACAGGAGGAAGAGGAGCGCCCGGCCGGCCCGCGCACGCTCTGCCGCCGAGAGGGCCTCGGCGAAGGTGGCGTGCCCCCGGCCACGGCGCGCCGCCACCTCCCAGGCCAGGGCGGCGCACGCCACGGCGATCCACGCCGCCTCACCGGGCACCGGCTCTCCCCCGCAGCCAGCGGGCCGCGCCAGGCCGGCCGAGCGAGCGCCTCGCGAGCAGCGCCCCCAGCACCAGCCACGTCGCGAACGCCACCGAGCGCGCGGGTCGGGGGGCGGTGAGCTCGTCGAGGAGGTGGCTGAGGCTCGGCCAGCGCCGGGAGCGACCGCCGAGGGCGAGCGCGACCGCCTCGAGGCCGAGCGCCGCGGCAGCGAGAACCATCCAGCAGCCGACCCGGCGCAGCGTGCCCCGGTGCGCCCTCCGCTGCGAGGCGCCCAGCGCGAGGGCGGCCGCGACGGCGCCCACCGGGGCGAGGACGGCGGCGCTCGCTGCCGGGGAGAAGTGCGCGAGGCCGCTCGCCCACCAGCCGTAGGCGAGGCAGCCGGCGACGGTGACCGACCAGCCGGCCGCGCGGGCTCGGCAGCGCGCGCCCGCGTCGGCCTGCGCCACGCCCCACCTCCCACCTGGCTCCGAGGCGCCTCCAGGCTAGGGCGGCCGGACCCCCAGTCCTTGCCCCGGTGCTCGCCCCGTTCTCTACAGTGGGTCCCCGAAGGCCCGTCCGCGAGGTAACCGTGGGGCGCGCCCGAGGGTCCAACTGGTGGGCATCGAGGCGCGGCGCCCTCGCCGTCGAAGGGAGCGGTTGGTTGCTGGCGTTCACGTTTCCCGGCCAGGGCTCGCAGCGCCCGGCCATGGGCGCGGCCTGGGTCGACCACCCGTCGTGGGAGCTCGTCGAGCACGCCAGCGAGGTCCTCGACCGCGACGTCGCCGAGCTCTTGCTCGAGGCGGACGCCGAGCGCCTGACGCGCACCACCAACGCCCAGCTCGCGACCTTCGTCGCGAGCCTCGTGGTGCTCGACGCCACCGAGCGCCTCGGCCTGCAGCCGGCGGCCGCGGCGGGGCACTCGCTCGGCGAGTACACCGCGCTCGTCGCGACCGGCGCGCTCTCCTACGAGGACGGCCTCCGCCTCGTGGCCGAGCGCGGCGAGGCCATGCAGGACGCGGCGGACCACGCGCCGGGGACGATGATGGCCGTGCTCGGCCTGCCCGACGACGCCGTCGAAGCCGCCTGCGTGCGGGCCGAGGGCGAGGTCTGGGTGGCGAACTACAACGCGCCCGGCCAGGTCGTGATCGCGGGGACCGAGGAGTCCCTGGCCCGAGCCGCGCAGATCGCACGCTCGCTCGGCGCGAAGCGGGTGCTGCGCTTCGCCGTCGGCGGCGCCTTCCACACGCCGCTCATGGCCCCCGCGCGCGACCGGCTGCGCAAGGCACTCCAGGCGGTGGCCTTCCGCGAGGCGGAGCCGGTCGTCGTCGCCAACGTCGACGCGCGGCCGCACCCCGACCCGCTCGAGTGGCCCGGCCTGCTCTCGGCGCAGCTGTGCGCGCCGGTGCGCTGGCGCCAGACCCTCGAGGCCCTCCACGCGAGCGGCGCCCGGACCTTCGTCGAGCTCGGACCCGGCGGCGTGCTCACCGGCCTCCTCCGGCGGGCGCTGCCCGCCGAGGACGTCACCGGTCACTCGGTCGCCACGCCCGACGACCTCGAGGCGCTCGTCGAGGCGCTCGGCGCGGCCGCCGAGCGGGAGCGCCGCGCGCACGCCGTCGGCGAGCGCTACGTGATGACCGAGCGCCTCGTCGTCGCGCCGGCGACCGGACCGTTCCGCCTCCACGAGGCGCTCGCCGCCGCCGCGCCGAAGCTCCGCTCGGGTCGCCACCGCCACCGGGCCGGCGCGCACGGCGGCGAGGCGGACGACGCCGGGCCGGCGCTCCGCCTCGCGGTCGGCGACCTCGTGGGGTGGGCCGGGGACGTGGAGATACGCTCCCCCTTCGCCGGCAGCCTCGAGGGCGTCCTCGTGCTGGCCGGCGAGCGCGTCGTCACCGGTCAGCCGGTTGCGTGGCTGCGCGTCGACGACGACCAGGACGCGTCCTGATGGGCGCCGCCATCACGGGCTGGGGCAGCGCCCTGCCCGACAAGGTCGTGACGAACGAGGACTTCGCGGCGCGCCTCGACACCTCGGACGCCTGGATCCGCGAGCGCACCGGGATCCTCGAGCGGCGGATCGGCGGTACGACCGCCGGCCTCGCCGTCGAGGCCGGTCGACGCGCCCTCGAGCGGGCCGGCGTCGCGCCCGAGGAGATCGACCTCCTCGTCCTCGCCACCACCACCCCCGACCAGGCGGTCCCGGCAACCTCCTCCTCGGTGCACGAGGCGCTCGGGCTGCGCGGCGGCGCACTCGACCTCAACGCGGCGTGCGCCGGCTTCACCTACTCGCTCGTCGTCGCCGACGCGATGATCCGGCTGGGCCAGCGCAAGGTGCTCGTCATCGGGGCCGAGACGCTCTCGCGGCTCACCGACTTCGAGGACCGCGCGACGGCGGTGCTCTTCGGGGACGGGGCCGGCGCCGTCGTGCTCGAGGACGGGCCGGCACCCGACCTGCTCGTCGCCTACGACCTCGGGGTCGACGGCTCGGCGGCCCACCTGCTGTCCTGCGAGCACGGCGGCACCTGGCACATGGAAGGACGCGAGGTCTTCCGGCGGGCCGTGCGCACCGAGCTGCGATCGATCACGAAGGTCCTCACCGAGGCCGGCGCCCGCCCCGAGGACGTCGCCCTCTTCGTCCCGCACCAGGCGAACCTGCGGATCATCGAGGCCGTCAACGAGCGCCTCGGCATCCCGATGGAGCGCACCGCCGTCGTGCTGGACCGGACCGGGAACACGTCGGCGGCGTCCATCCCGCTCGCGCTGTGCGAGGCAGCGGAGACCGGGCGCCTCGAGCCGGGCGACCTCGTGCTGCTGTCCGGCTTCGGCGCCGGGATGACCTGGGCCTCGGTGCTGATCCGCTGGAGGGGATCGCGTTGAGCGGGCGGGTGGTGCTCGTGACCGGCGGGTCGCGCGGCATCGGACTGGCCTGCGCGCGCCGGTTCCAGCGAGCCGGGGAGCGCGTCGCCGTCACCTATCGCTCGGAGCCCCCCAAGCCCCTCGACGACGCCGACCACGCGCCGCTGCTGGCGCTCGCCTGCGACGTCACCTCCCCCGCCGACGTCGAGCAGGCCTTCGCGGCGGTCGAGGCGGCGCTCGGCCCCGTCGAGGTCCTCGTGTGCTCGGCCGGGATCACCGACGACGGCCTGCTGCTCAAGATGAGCGAGGAGCGCTGGGCCGCGGTGCTCGAGACGAACCTGACCGCCTGCTACCGGACGGTGAAGCGGGCCCTGCCCGGGATGCTGCGCGCCCGGCACGGGCGCATCGTCCTCGTCTCGTCCGTCGTCGCGCTGACGGGCAACGCGGGTCAGACGAACTACGCAGCAGCCAAGGCGGGCCTGATCGGCTTCGGACGCTCCCTCGCGCGCGAGGTCGCCGCCCGGGGCGTGACCGTGAACCTCGTGGCCCCCGGCCTGATCGACACCGACATGCTCGCCGCCGCCGGCCCCGAGCGCGTCGAGGCGCTCGCCGGCGCCGTGCCACTCGGTAGGATCGGCACCCCAGACGAGGTCGCCGCCTGCGTCGAGTTCCTCGCCTCGGCCGGCGCCTCCTACGTCACCGGCGCGATCCTCGCCGTCGACGGCGGCCTCGGGATGGGAAACTGACGGCACGCTCGAGCGGCGGGTCCTCTTCACACGACAAGGGAGAACAGGTGGCAGACGACGCAACCTTCGAGAAGTTCAAGGCCTGTGCCGTCGAGGTGCTACAGGTCCCCGCGGACAAGGTCGTCCCGGAGGCTCGCTTCGCCGAGGACCTCGACGCCGACAGCCTCGACCTCGTCGAGTTCGTCATGGCGCTCGAGGAGGCCTTCGACATCACCGTCGACGAGTCCGAGCTGGACGGGGTGGAGACGGTCGGCCAGGCCTTCGAGCTGGTGTCCGCCAAGCTCTGATGAGCCCCGCACCGGCCAGGCGCCGGGTCGTCGTCACCGGGCTCGGGCCGGTGGCCTGCTGCGGGATCGGCAAGGATGCCTTCTTCGCCGGGCTGTTCGGCGCGCCCGGGCCCGGCGAGCGCCGGGTGGAGGACTTCGATCCGGCGCGCTACTTCGACCCGAAGGAGCTGCGCCAGACGGACCGCTTCGCCCAGTTCTCCCTCGCCGCCGCCGCGATCGCCATCGACGACGCGGGGGGTCTGGCCGGCGACCCGCAGCGCTGCGGCGTCATCTTCGGGACCGGCGTCGGCGGCCTCCAGACGCTCCAGGAGCAGATCCTCCTGCTCGGCGAGAAGGGCCCCCGCCGGGTCTCGCCGCGCCTCGTCCCGATGATCATGGGCAACGCCGGGGCGGCGGCCATCTCGATGCGCTTCGGGCTGCGGGGCCCGTGCGAGACCGTCGTCACGGCCTGCGCCGCCGGCACTCACGCCATCGGCTACGGCTTCCGGCTCGTCACCGACGGTCGCTGCGACGTCGTCGTCGCGGGCGGCGCCGAGGCGGCGATCTCCGAGGCCGGCGGCCTGCCGCCGATCGGCATCGCTGCCTTCGCCAACATGACGGCGCTGTCGACGACCGGTGAGTCCCGCCCCTTCGACGTGCGGCGCGACGGCTTCGTCATCGCCGAGGGTGGCGCGGCCGTCGTCCTCGAGGAGCTCGAGCACGCGCGCCGCCGCGGGGCGCGCGTCTACGCCGAGCTCCTCGGTGCCGCCTCGACGGCGGACGCCCACCACATCACCGCCCCCGCCCCCGGCGGCGCCGGTGCCGTCGCGTGCATGGAGCTCGCGCTCGAGGACGCCGGCCTGCGACCCTCGGACATCGCCCACATCAACGCGCACGGCACCTCCACGCCGCTCAACGACCTCGCCGAGGCCGAGGCGATCGAGAAGGTGTTCGGGCGCCCGTCGCCACCGGTGACCTCGATCAAGGGGGTCACCGGGCACGCGCTCGGCGCCGCCGGCGCGCTCGAGGCGGTCGCGGCGGTCCTCACGATCGAGCGTGGCGTCATCCCGCCGACGGTGGGACTCGAGCAGCTCGACCCGGCGATCCACCTCGACGTCGTCACCGGCGAGGGCCGGTCCTTCACCCCGGGACCCGTGCTCTCCAACAGCCTCGGCTTCGGCGGGCACAACGGCTGTCTCGTGCTCGCGCCGCCGCCCGCCTAGAGGTGGCGGCGGCGCCCTCCGACCTCTCCCTCGGGGCGTTCAGCGAGGCTGCCCCGTGGCGCGTCGACCTCGACGACCTGCCGTGGCGCACCGGCCTGTCCCTCGTGCGCCAGCGCACCCGCGAGGAGGTTCCCGCGCTCACGCGGCGGCGGCGGCTGCCGCCGTGGCGGCGGATCCTCGTCGTCAGCTGGAGGATCGGCCGGGCGCTCGCGCTGTGGTGGGCTCTCGAGCGCCGCCGCAGCCGGCGGGCGTCGCGCGCCGGGCTCTCGCACCGCCTGCGCATCGCCTTCCAGGCGCTCGGCCCGACGTACATCAAGCTCGGCCAGATCCTCTCCTCCGGCGAGGGGATCTTCCCGCCCGAGCTCGTCGGCGAGTTCAAGCTCCTGCGCGACCGGGTCCCCGCCGAGCGCTTCGAGGACGTCGAGCGGATCATCGAATCCGAGCTCGGCCGCCCGATCCACGAGGTCTTCGCCGAGATCGAGGAGCGGCCGGTGGCCGCCGCCTCCATCGCCCAGGTCCACCGCGCCCGCCTCGTCACGGGCGAGCCGGTCGTCGTGAAGGTGCAGCGGCCGAGAGTCGCCGAGCTCGTCCGTCACGACCTCGCCGTCATGAGCTACCTCGCCCCGCACCTCGTCGGGCGCATACCCGTCGCCGTGCTCGCCAACCCCCCCGCGCTCATCGAGCTGTTCGCCGAGACGATCGTCGAGGAGCTCGACTTCCGACTCGAGGCCGAGAGCATGCTCGACATCGCGCGCATCCTCGCTGCGACGGGCCAGCGGGCGATCGTCGTCCCCCGCCCCCACCCGCGCCTCGTCACCCCTCGCGTGCTCGTCATGGAGCGCCTCGACGGCTTCGCCTGGGACGACGTCGAGGGGATGCGAGCGGCGGGCATCAAGACGGAGGAGGTCCTGCGCGCCGGCGTCGTCTCCTTCCTCGAGGGCGCCATGCTCTACGGCGTCTTCCACGGCGACCTGCACGGCGGGAACCTCTTCGTCCTGCCCGACGGGCGCGTCGCGCTCCTCGACTTCGGCATCACCGGCCGCCTCGACGAGCCACGGCGGCTCGCGTTCCTCCGCCTCGTCATGGCCGGCACGCTGAACGACGTGCGCAGCCAGGTCGAGGCGCTCATCGAGCTCGGCGCGCTGCGCGCGGACGCCGACATCGACCAGGTCATCGAGGACCTCGACCTCGCCGCGCCACCCGAGGACGTCGTCGAGATGACCGCCGAGGAGCTCACCGCACAGCTCCGCGAGCTGACGCGCAAGCTCCTCGCCTACGGCGCGCGCATGCCGAAGGAGCTCATGCTCTTCGTGAAGAACATCCTCTTCCTCGACGGCGCGGTCGCCGCCTTCGCACCCGACGTCGACCTGCTCGGCGAGATCGCGGGCATCGCCTCGTACTTCGCGGCCCGCCACGGGGGGCGCATCGCCGACGAGATCGGCATCGACCCGCGCCGCACCCCCCTCGACCTCGACCGGGTGCGCGCCTCGCTCGGCGTCGGTGCCGGCACCGAACACCTGAGCTACCGCGAGCTGCAGCGCCGGCGCGCCGCGCTGCGGGAGAAGTTCGAACGGCGCGACACCTGACCCGCCACGTACATGCTTGCCAGCAGGCAAGTAGTGCTACACTGATCCCGTGGAGGTGCTCGACGTCGAGGTGCGGGACCTCGCATCGCGCGTGCGGGAGGTCGTGGCGCGCCTGAACCGGCGCCTCCGGCCGACGCGCGCGGGCGCCGGGCTGTCGCCGACCGAGCGCACCGTGCTCGGCTCGGTGAGCAAGTCCGGCCCCGTGTGCCTGTCCGAGCTCGCCGCCGCCGAGGACCTCAACCCGACGATGCTCTCGCGCGTCGCCGCGGCGCTCGAGCGCCAGGGGCTCGTCTCGCGCACCCAGGACCCCGAGGACAAGCGCTCCTACCTCCTCGACGCCACGCCCTCCGGCCGCCGCCTGCTCGACAAGATGCGCTCCGAGCGCAACGACGCTCTCGCGGCCAGGCTGGCACAGCTCGGACCGCGCCAGCGCGCCCGCCTCCTCGACGCCCTCCCGGTGCTCGAGACCCTCGCCGAAGCGCTGAAGGACCGGCGCCCGTGAGCGTCGCCGCAGCGGCGCGCCGCACCTTCTCCTCCCTCGCCGTCGCGAACTACCGCCGCTTCTTCGCCGGCCAGGCCATCTCCCTCGTCGGCACCTGGATGCAGACGACCGCCCAGGCATGGCTCGTGCTCGGCCTCACGCACTCGGCGAGCGACCTCGGCCTCGTCGTCGCGCTGCAGAGCCTCCCGGTCCTCCTCCTCGGCGCCTACGGCGGCGTCGTCGCGGATCGCCTGGACAAGCGCCGCCTCATGATCGCGCTGCAGAGCCTCATGGGCCTCCAGGCGCTCGCGCTCGGCGCGCTCACCTTGACCCGGGCGGTCCGCTTCCCCGAGATCTGCCTCCTCGCCGTCGTCCTCGGGCTCAACAACGCCTTCGAGAACCCGTCGCGCCAGGCGTTCGTCCTCGAGATGGTCGGGCGCGACGACCTGCGCAACGCGGTCAGCCTGAACTCGACGCTCATGAACGCGACGCGCACGGTCGGTCCGGCCCTCGCCGGCATCCTCATCGCGACGGTCGGGGTCGGCTGGTGCTTCGTCCTCAACGCGGTGAGCTTCGTCGCCGTCGTCGCCTCGCTCGCCTCGATGGACCAGCACGCCCTCTCGCCGAGCCCGCCGACGCTACGCGAGCGGGGGCAGCTCCGGGAGGGCCTGCGCTACGCGCGCCACAGCCCGCTCCTCGCCGTCCCGCTCCTCATGATGGCCCTCATCGGCACGCTCACCTTCGAGTTCCAGGTCACCCTGCCCGTCGCCGCGCAGCGGGTCTTCCACGGGGGCGCCGAGACCTACGGCCTCATGACGTCCCTCCTCGGCCTCGGCGCGGCGATCGGCGGCCTCGCCGTCGCGACTCGCGGGCGCACCGGCCTGCGCCCCATCGTCCTCGGGGCGGCCGGGTTCGGTGCCGCGATGGCGTTCGCCGCGCTCGCGCCGTCGCTGCCCGCCGAGCTCGCCGCGCTCGCGTGCGCCGGCTTCATGAGCGTCGCCTTCAGCGCGACCGGGAACTCGACGGTCCAGCTCGCCGCCGAGCCGACCAAGCGCGGCCGGATCATGGCGCTGTGGTCCATGGCCATGGTCGGCTCGACGCCGATCGGCGGCCCGCTCGTCGGCTGGATCAGCGGCGCTGCAGGGGCGAGGGCAGGACTCGGCGTCGGCGCCGCGGCCTGCGTCGCCGCCGCCGCGATCGGCTACGGCGCGATGCAGCGAGCCGCCCGGCCGCGGGCCGGGGCGACCCGCTCGACGTGCCCAGCACCGCAGGTCGCCGCCTCGAGCTGACGTCCTCGGCCGAGCGCCGCCCCGGCCACCTGCCCGAGGCGCGCGACCGCGTCCCGGCGCCGCCCGGTGCGCCGAGGACCGTGACAGGTGCGCGCTAGCCTCCGGGCGCATCGGAGGCGGCGAGCGGCCGCCTCCCTCGAGCGCCCATCGAGGGAGGAGCTGCCCGTGCGCCCACCGAACGACCTGCGAGCCGTTGCGATCCTGCTCGACGCCCTGCCCGAGCTGCGGCCCGTCGTCCGCTCCCTCGCCGCCGAGCTCGACGACGACCTCACCGCCGAGAGCGTGCTCGCCGAGCTCGCGCAGCTCGTCGGCCTCCTCCTCGACGCTCGTGACGAGGAGCGGCTCGAGGCCGTCTGCGCCGCGCTCGAGGCCCTCGCGACGACGCCGGACGTCGGGGCCGAGGAGCTCATCGGCTACGGCTTCTTCCTCGCCCTCGACGGAGACGTCATCGAGGGCCTCGACGCCTACCTCGGCCCGGCGAGCGCTCGCATCCTCGCGGCCCTCGAAGCCGGCGAGTGGTGAGCCGAGGACCGCGCTCCCCCGCTCGGTCCGCCGAGCGACGCCTCCGCGACGCTCGGGGGCGCCTCGACGCCGGGAGCGGGCGCAGCGACGCGCCGGCGTCGGGACCGGATCGCTCGCCCCGCCCGCTCGCGCGCCTCGGCGAGCACAGCATCGCCGGCGTCGCCGCGACCGCGCGCGACGGGAGACCGCCCGAGGCGGCGCGGGGTCAGGCTCGCAGCCGCGCGCCGAGCGCCGACCCGGCCGCGCCGACCGCCCGCTCGCGCACCTCGGCGATCTCGGCGTCCGTGAGGGTGCGGTCCGGGGCGCGCAGCCGCAGGCGGAAGGCGAGGCTGCGCGCGCCGGTCGGCAGTCCAGGGCCGCGGTAGACGTCGAGGAGGGTGAGCGACTCGCACCACGCGCCGGCCGCCTGCGCCAGCACGGCCTCGAGCTCGGCCGCTGGCACCGCGTCGTCGAGCGTGAAGGCGAGGTCGACGTCGCTCGCCGGGAAGCGGCTCACCGGCCGGACCACCGGGGACCGGCGCCCGAGGGCGAGGAGGGCGTCCACGTCGAGCGCGAGCCAGCCGACGCGGCGACCGGCGAGGTCGAAGGCCGCGAGGACGTCCGGGCGCACCTCGCCCACCACACCGAACGCCGACCCGGCGCCGTCGCGCAGCGCCGCGGTGCGCGGCAGGTGGCAGCCGAGCGCGAGCGGGAGCGACGCCACGTCCTCGCCCTGGGCGAGGCGGACCGAGGCGGGATCGATCGCCAGCCCCTCCGCGAGGAAGCGCCACAGGCTGACCGCGCCGGTGGCGTCGTCGCCGCGGCGCGCCAGCAGGACGCCGAGGTGCTCACGCTCGTCGGGCCGACCCGACGCATCGGCGCCGGGGCGAAAGACGCGGCCGAGCTCGAACAGGCGCAGCTCGGGGTTGCCGTAGGCGGCGTTGTGGCGCAGCGCGCCGAGGAGGCCGGGCAGCAGGTGGGTGCGCAGCGCCGACTCCTCCCGCACGAGGGGGTTGGCGATCGCGACGGCGCTCACGGGCACGCCGAGGCGGCCGGCCGCTGCCGGATCGACGATCGAGCTCGTCCAGGCCTCGTGGCAGCCCGTCCCCGCCAGCAGGCGCCGCAGCGCCCGCCGGCGAAGCTGGTGCTCCGTGAGGCGCCCGACGTACGGCGAGCGCCGCTGGCGCGGCGCGATGCGCTCGTAGCCGAGGTGCCGGGCGACCTCCTCGACGACGTCGACCTCGCGTGTCGTGTCCGGCCGGAAGGAGGGCACCTCGACGAGGAGGTCCTCGCCGGCCGGGACGCTCGAGAAGCCGATCGGGGCGAGCAGCGCGGCGACCTCGTCGCGCCGCAGGGACGTCCCGAGGAGACTGTTGCACCGCCCGACGCGAAGGAGCACCCGCCGCGGCTCGGCAGGAGGCGCGACGCGCACGTCGAGGCGGCCGCTCGCGACGGCGAAGCCGGCCACCGGTGCGCCCGCCATCGCCTCGGCGACGAGCTCGCAGACCCGGTCGGCGGCGCGCACGAGCCCCTCGGGGTCGATGCCCCGCCAGAAGCGGACGGACGCCTCGCTGCGCAGCCCGTGGCGCTGTGCCGACCGGCCGACGACGATCGGGTCGAAGTCCGCCACCTCGAGCAGGACGCGCCGGGTCCCCTCGCCGATCTCGCTCGAGGCCCCGCCGAGCACCCCCGCGAGCCCGACGGGGTGGCCCTCGGCGTCGGCGATCACGAGGTCGCCCGCCGTGGCGGGGTCGTCCCCCCCGGCGACGAGGGCGCGCTCGACGCCGTCGAGGGTGACGAGGCGCTCGCCGGGTTGGGCGAAGCGAACCTCGATCCCCGCGCCTTCGAGGCGGTCGAGGTCGTAGGGGTGCGTCGGCTGGCCGAGCTCGAGCATGACGTAGTTCGAGGCATCGACGACGGCGTTGATCGGGCGCATCCCGGCGAGCGCCAGGCGCCGCTGCACCTTGGGCGGCGAGGCGAGCGCGACGACCCCCTCGAGCACGCGCACGACGAGGCGCCGGCAGCCGGCGCCGGCGAGGACGCGCGCCGTCGCCAGCGAGGCGACCGGCGGTCCGCTCGCGGCGACCGTGGGCTCGGGCAGGACGAAGGGGAGGCCGAGGCGGGCAGCGAGGTCGCGCGCGACGCCGACGATGCTCAGCGCGTCGGGCCGGTTCGGCTCGACGGCGATGTCGAGCACCACGTCTCGCCCCACACCGAGGTGCTCGGCGAGGCTCGTTCCCGGCTGCAGCCCAGGCGGCAGCGGTGCTCGCTCCGAGCCGGGCGAGGCCACGACGAAGAGCCCCGCCGCATCGTCGCCGAGGCCGAGCTCGCGCGCCGAGCAGAGCATCCCCCGCGATTTCGCCCCCCGCAGGGTCCGCTCCTCGATCCGGAGGCCGTTCGGCAGCACGGTACCGACCGGTGCGAGCGGGACGACGTCGCCCACCGAGAAGTTCCACGCGCCGCAGACGATCTCGAGCGGCTCGGGCTTGCCGGCGTCGACGAGGACGCGCCGGATCCGGTCGGCGCCGGCGATCGGGGCGATCTCGAGCACGCGAGCCAGGACCACCTGCTCGAGGCCTTCGCCCACCTCGGTGACCTCCTCGACCACGAGGCCGAGCGAGTCGAGCGCGCGCACGAGCTCGGCGACCTCCTCGGGCCGGCGCGGGTCGGTCGCGAGGGGCGTGAAGTCCTTGAGCCAGGAGAGCGGGACGCGCACGTGTGTCCTCGGAGCCGCCGACCTAGAACTGAGCGAGGAAGCGCACGTCGTTTTCGATCAGGCTGCGCAGGTCGGCGATCTCGTGGCGCATGGCGGCGAGCCGGTCGATGCCGAAGCCGAACGCGAAGCCGGACCACGCCTCGGGGTCCACGCCGGTCGCCTCGAAGACCGCCGGGTGCACCATGCCGCAGCCGCCGAGCTCGATCCAGCCGGTCTGGCCGCACGTTCGACAGCCCGTGCCGCGACAGATCGCGCAGGACACCTCGAACTCGGCGGAGGGCTCCGTGAACGGGAAGTAGGCCGGGCGCAGCCGCGCCGCCACGTCGGTGCCGAAGATCGCCTTGACGAACGTGTCGATCGTCCCGGCCAGGTCGGCGAAGCTCACCCCCGCGTCGACGACGAGGCCCTCGATCTGGTGGAAGACCGAGAGGTGGCGGGCGTCCGCCGTGTCGCGCCGGTAGACGCGGCCGGGTGCCACCGCGTAGATCGGCAGCCTGCCGCGCTCGAGCAGGCGGATCTGGACCGGCGAGGTCTGGGAGCGCAGGAGGTACGTCTCGCCGTCGCCGACCGCGAGGTAGAAGCTGTCCTGGATCGAGCGGGCAGGGTGGTGGCGCGGCATGTTGAGCGCCGTGAAGTTGTACCAGTCGGTCTCCACCTCGGGGCCCTCGGCGACCTCGTAGCCCATGCCGACGAAGATGTCCTCGAGCTCCTCGCGCACCTGGTGGACGACGTGGAGGTGGCCGGGCCCGGGGGCGGGGAGGACCTCGGTCAGGTCGAGCCGGTCGGCGCGCTCGCGCTCGGCTGCCGCCGCGGCCTCGAGCTCGCGCCGGCGCGTCGCCGCCAGCTCGACGAGCAGGCCGCGCGCTCGGTTCAGCGCGTCCCCGGCGGCAGGCCGCTTCGCCGGCGGGAGGGAGCCGAGGAGGTGCCGCCAGGCGAGGAAGGGCGAGCGCCTGCCGACGAGCTCGGGCTCGAGCCCGTCGAGCTCGGCGAGCGAGCCGGCCGCGCGCAGCCGGGCGGCAGCGCGCTCGACGTGCGCAGCGAGCTCGCCCTCGCTCGGCAGGCCGCGCGCCTCCGGCTCCTCGAGTCGCGTCACGGTGCTCATCGTAGGTGGCCTGCCGCACCGGCCAGCCGCTCGCGCCGTGCCAGCTCGAAGCAGAGCACGGTAGCCGCCATGGCGACGTTGAGGGACTCGGCGCGCCCGCGCATCGGGATGCTCACCGCCGCGTCGAAGCAGTCGCCGAGCTCGTCGGGCAGGCCAGCCGCCTCGCTGCCGAGCACGAGCGCGACGCGCCCGGCGAGCGGCGCCGTCGCGTAGTCCGGTGCCCCCGAGGGCCGGGTCGCGACGCGGCAGAAGCCGGCCGCGGCGAGCTCGCCGAGGGCCGCGCGCGCCTCGCCGGCGAGGACGAGGGGGACGTGGAAGATCGACCCCGCCGACGAGCGCACCGCCTTCGGGTTGTAGGGGTCGGCGCCCTCGCCGCAGCAGACCACGCCGCCGCACCCGGCCGCGTCGGCGCTGCGCACGATGGCGCCGAGGTTGCCCGGGTCCCGCACACCGACGCACACGAGGAGGACGTCGGCCGGCGCGAGGCGCTCGAGCGGCACGTCGAGCGCCGCGACGACCGCGCAGATCGGCTGGGGCGTCACCGCGTCGGCGACGCGCTCGAGGACGCCGCGAGCCAGGCCGAAGCAGCGCACGCCCGAGCGGCGCGCCTCGGCGAGCAGGCGCGCCGCCGAGGGCTGGTCGAGGGCCTCGGGCGCGTAGTAGACGGCCTCGACCGGCGCGCCCGCCTCGAGCGCAGCACCCACGAGGTTGGCGCCCTCGGCGACGAAGGCACGCTCGGCCCGCCGGTAGCTGCGCTGGCGCAGCAGCCGCCGCAGGCGTCGCACGCGCTGGTGGCGCGGACCGAGCAGCTGCTCGGTCAGGACGCGGCTCCCTCGGCGAGCTCGCCCTCCGCCTCCGACGCGTCCTCGACGTCCCCGGCGAGCGCCCCAGCCGCCACCTTGACGAGCTGCGCGAACGCGACCCGGTCGCGCACGGCGAGGTCGGCCAGCACCTTGCGGTCGACGTCCACCTCGGCGCGGTGCAGGCCGGCGATGAAGCGGCTGTAGCTGATCCCCTCGGCGCGCGCCGCGGCGTTGATCCGCTGGATCCACAGCCGGCGGAAGTCGCCCTTGCGCGCCCTGCGGTCGCGGTACGCGTAGGCGAGCGAGTGCATGACCTGCTCGTGCGCCGCCCGGTACGAGCGCGACTTGTTCCCGTAGTAGCCCTGCGCCAGCTCGAGGACGGCGCGGCGGTGCTTCTTGCTCTGGACGGCGCGCTTCACTCTCGCCATCTCGTGCTCCTTTCGGTGAGATCCCTCTCTGCGCTGCCCGGCGCGTCAGCGCCGGGCACGCCGTCCTCAGATGCCGAGCAGGCGGCGGACCTGGCGGCGGTCGGCCGCGGCGAGCTCGACGCTGCGGCCGAGGCGGCGGGCACGCACGGACGACTTCTTCTCCATCAGGTGGCTGCGGTTCGCCTGGCGTCGCAGGATCTTGCCGCTCCCGGTCACCTTGAAGCGGGCCGCAGCGCCCCGGTCGGTCTTCATCTTCGGCATCGTCCCTGCCCCCTCGTCATCGACTCGGCGTGCTCGCGGCGGCGCCGGCGGGCTCGGCCGTGACCGCCGGGCGCGCGCCGTCCGCCTGGTTGGCGCTGCGCGCCGCCTGGGACTGGCGGGCCCGCTTGTCCGGGGCGAGCACCATCACCATGTTCCGGCCGTCGAGGCGCGCCTCGGACTCGACGCGACCGATCCCCTGGACGTACTCGGCGATGCGGTCGAGGATCCGCTTGCCGAGCTCGGGGTGGTACACCTCGCGCCCACGGAACATGATCGTGACCTTCACCTTGTGGCCCTCGGCGAGGAAGCGGCTCACCTGGCGTGTCTTCGTCTCGAAGTCGCCCGGGCCGATCTTCGGCCGGTACTTCATCTCCTTGATGCCGACGCTGCTCGCCTTGCGGCGGGACTCCTTCGCACGCTGCGCCTCGTCGAACTTGAACTTGCCGTAGTCCATGATCCGGCACACCGGCGGGGTCGCCATCGGCGCCACCTCGACGAGGTCGAGGTCCATCTGGCGGGCGATGGCGATCGCCTCAGGAAGCAGCTTGATCCCGAGCTGCTGGCCGTCGGGGTCGACGAGGCGAACCTCACGGGCCCGGATGCGTTCGTTCATCCGCGGCTCGTTGGTGACAGGGGCAGTGGAGATCGGGCATCACTCCTCTCGGTGGGAACCGCGGCGACGGCGACGCCGGCACCGCGGGGGAGGCGTTGCCCGCCGGCTCGACCACCGAGGACCTGGAGCACGCGCCGCCGCGGTGGCCAGGTGGGAGTCGCCAACACGTGTGCGGCCCCGCTTCCCGCTCGCTTTTGTGCCTAGGGTAGCAGCATGAGCAGCCTGTGGACACCCGGTGGGGAGCACCGTATCCCCTCCCAGCAGGCCGTCCCGCCCGAGCACGCCTCCTCGCCGGCGGGCGACCGCGGCGAGCAGGTCCCCGGGGCCGAGGCGCGCGCCGAGCTCGCCGAGCTCGAGCGCCAGCTCCTCGCCGCCGCACCCGAGGACGTCATCGCCAACCACTGCTACGGGATCTTCCAGCTCGCCGCCCTCTACCTCGCGCAGCGCCCGCCTCGCCTCGACTCGGCCCGGCTCGCCATCGACGCCCTCGGCTGCCTCGTCAACGGCCTCGGCGAGCGCCTCGGCGCCGCGGCCCCGACGCTCGCCGAGAGCGTCACGCAGATCCAGCTCGCCTTCGTCGAGCTGGCGCGCGCGCACGAGCGCGCCGACGGCGGGCAAGGCGGCGGGCAGTAGGCGGCCGCCGCAGCCCGCCTGGTCGCGGGCGGCCGGGCCGTCCTCGCCGCCCGACGCGGGCTCCGTCGGCCGCGCAGGCGCCGGTGCGCGCCCCGGCCCTCGCGCCGCGACGCGGCGGCGGCGCTCGGTTCCACGCCACGCGTCCGGCGCCGGCGCGATCAGGGCCGGAGCAGCACCTTGATCGCGCGCCGCTCGTCCATCGCGCGGTAGCCGTCGGCCGCCCGCTCGAGCGGGAGCTCCAGGTCGAAGACCTTGCCGGGCTCGAGCGAGCGGTCGTAGATGCGCTGGATGAGCTCGGGCAGCAAGCGCCGGACAGGCGCCGGGCCTCCGTGGAGGTGGACGGCCGAGGAGAACAGCTGTGCCCCGCTCAGCGAGACGCCGTGCGGGACGCCGACGAAGCCGACGTGCCCGCCGGCGCGAACCGCCCCGATCGCCTGGCGCATGGCCTCCTGGGTGCCCACGGCCTCGATGACGCTGTGGGCCCCGTAGCCGCCGGTGAGGTCCCGCACCCTGGCGACACCCTCGTCGCCCCGCGCCTCGACGACGTCGGTCGCGCCGAACTCGAGCGCGAGTCGCTGGCGCCGCTCGTGCCGGCTCATGGCGATGATCCGCTCCGCCCCCAGGCAGCGCGCGGCGAGGACGGCGAGCAGCCCGACGGCGCCGTCCCCGACGACGGCGACGACCTTGCCCGGCGCGACCTCGGCGGCCAGCGCGCCGAACCACGCCGTGCCGAGCACGTCGGAGGCCGCGAGCAGCGACGGGACGAGCTCGGCGTCGGGCGGTCCCGGGGTGGCCACGAGCGTCCCGTCGGCCATCGGCACCCGCGCCAGGGTGGCCTGCGTGCCCTCGGCCGCCATCAGGTAGGAGCGCCGGCAGCGCGACTGGTAGCCGGCCCGGCAGATCTCGCAGGTGTTGTCCGAGGCGAAGAACGACCCGACGACGAAGTCGCCGACACGCACGGTCTCGACGTCCCGGCCCACCTCCTCCACGACGCCGGCGTACTCGTGCCCCATCGGCATCGGGTCCACCACCTCGTCGGCGCCCCGCCACGGCCACAGGTCCGAGCCGCAGATGCAGGTGGCCGGCAGGCTGATGATCGCGTCGGTCGGCTCGAGGATCCTCGGATCGGGCCGCTCGACGACCTCCACCTCGCCCGGCGCATGCATCACGACGCCACGCACCTCGCTCCTCCTCCCTTCGGCCCACCCTCGTGCCCCGCCCCCTCGGGCTGGCGCGTCGCGCTCTGCGCCGGCGACGGCGCCCGCGGGCGCAGCGGGGCGACCGGCTCGCGCCGAGCGAGCACCTCGCCCTCGCCGGTCACCGGGCCGCGAGGGCCGCCTGCGCGGCCGCTCGCTCGGCGAAGGGCTCGATCTCGCTGATCCGCCCCTCGCGCACCCGGCAGAGGTGGAAGACGTCCCGGTCCGGACGGCCCGCCCCCGGCGGCCAGCGCACGCGCAGCTCGAGGAGGATCCCGCCCGGCCCGGTCCGAACCCCGACCACCTCGCCCGACGCACCGCTGTCGATCGCGCGCCGGAACGTGGCGACGACCTCCTCCCGGCTGCGGCACGGATGCGCCGCCTCGTCGTCGCCCCAGCGCGCGTCGTCGGCGAGGAGCGCACCGAAGCGCCCGAGGTCGTGGGACACGAGGGCGTCGCGCAGGCGCGCGGCCAGGACCTCGAGGGTGTCGCTCGCCACGCCCTCACGCTAGCGGACACCGCCCGCCCCGGACTCGGCCGCCGGGAGCGGGCCTGCCGAGGCGGGGGGCGGCCCGACCGGCACGAGGGCGCGCGCCTCGATCCGCCCGCGCGCTCGCGCGCCGAGCTGGAAGACGACCCGCGTCCTCGCCGCGACCTGGCGAGAGCCGTCGGCGATCTCCGTGCAGTGGAAGGGGAAGGAGGCGCCCGAGGCCTCCTCCCGCACCACGCCGAGCCCGCGCTCGGGGTCGAAGCACTCGACGGTGCCGACGCGGCCGAGGCCGAGGGCGCCAGGTGGCGGTCCGGCGGGGAGCGTCAATGGACGATCTTGAGCAGCGGCAGCTCGAGGATGTCGGTCGCCCCGCGGTCCTTGAGCGCCGGGATGAGGGTGTTGATGGAGGACTTCGCGACGACGGCCTCGAGGGCGTAGCCGCGCGACCCGAACAGCTCGGAGACCGTGGGAGCCTTCATCGCCGGGAGCACGGCGATGACCGACTCGAGCTGCTCGGCGGCGACGTTCAGCTTGACGAGCACCTTCGCGCGCGCCTCGAGGGCCCCGCTGAGCAGGGTGTGCAGCTGGCCCATGGCGTGCATCTTCGCCGGGTCGGCGGCGGACGCGGGGTTGGCGATGAGCTCCGTGTAGGACTCGAGGATGGTCGCCACCACCCGTAGCCCCGCGGCGCGCAGCGCCCGGCCCGTCTCCGTGATCTCGACGACGGCGTCGGCGATCTCGGGGACCTTGGCCTCCGTGGCACCGTAGGAGAGGGCGATGTCCGCCTTCACCCCGTGCTCGGCGAGGTAGCGGGCGGTGAGCCGAGGGTACTCGGTGGCCACCCGCGCCCCCTCGGGCAGGTCGCCGACGGCGTGCACCGGCGACGTCTCGCCGACGGCGAGCACGACGCGGATCGGGCGGCTCGTGTTCTTCGAGTACGCCAGCCGGCCGAGCGAGACGACCTCTGCCCCGGTCTCCTCGATCCAGTCGCGCCCGGTGATGCCGAGGTCGAAGAGCCCCTCCGCCACGTACAGCGGGATCTCCTGGGGCCGCAGGATGCGCACCTCCTCGACGCGCGGGTCGTCGATCGAGCCCCGGTAGTCGACCTCCGACCCTCGCTGGACGGCGAGGTCGGCCGCGGCGAACAGGTCGAGGGTGGCCCGCTCGAGCGAGCCCTTGGGGAGGACGAGGCGGAGCACCGCTCTAGCGTGCCCGGAACTGCTCCCCCGCCGCCAGCTAGCGGGCGGCGGGCGGCCGGCCCGCGACGGGCCCGAGCGCCCCCGCCGCCGCCGCGCCGATCGCCGCCACCGCCTCGGCGGGCCGTCCGTCGCGGAAGACGGCGCTCCCCGCGACGAGGACGCGGGCGCCGGCCCTCGCGGCGAGCGCGGCGGTGCGCTCGTCGATCCCGCCGTCGACCTCCAGGACGACGGGCAGGCCGCGCCGGTCGATCGCGGCGCGTGCCTCGGCCACCTTGGCGAGCACCTCGGCCATGAAGGGCTGGCCGCCGAAGCCGGGGAAGACCGTCATGACGAGGAGCAGGTCGATGCGCTCGAGGTACGGCTCGACCGCGGCGAAGGGCGTGTCCGGATTGCACGCCAGCCCGACGCGAAGCCCGAGCCGGCGGGCGCTCGCCGCGAGCTCGGCCGTGTCGCCCACCTCGACGTGCACGGTGACGAGATCGGCGCCCGCGTCGCGGAACGCCTCGAGGTACTCGCCCGGGTTCGTCATCATGAGGTGGCAGTCGAAGAAGGCGCCGCTGTGCCGGCGCAGCGACGCCACGACGGGCGGGCCAATCGTGAGATTCGGCACGAAGTGGCCGTCCATCACGTCGAGGTGGAGCCAGTCCGTCGCCGGCGCGACGGCGCGCATCGCCTCGGCGAGCCGCCCGAAGTCGGCAGACAGCAACGACGGGGCGACGCGGATCTCCCCGGACTCGAGCACGGCGCGCACGCTAGCGGGGACGGCCGCCGCAGCGTCCCCTCCCCTACCGAGGCGTGTCCTCGGGCCGAGGCGCGCGCCGCGCGCGAAGTCCTCGAACGGCTGCGGCCGCCGGCCCTCGAGCTGGACCTCGAGGAGCTCGAGCAGCCCCTCGCCGGTCACGACCGCGCTCCCGAGCAGGGTCCCGGGCTCGCCCCCGGGCGACGGCGCGGCCTGCGCACGCGCCCGCCGGACGAGGAGCCGCCGACCGTCGAGCGTCGTCCAGGCGCGCCCGACGCGCACGAGCCGGGCGCACTCGAGCGCGGGTCGCGTGAAGTCGAGCTCGAGCTCCTCGGGCCGCAGCTTGCGGGCGTAGGTCGGCTCGCCCTGCTGGGGGTGCGGGGTGCCGAGGCGCGCGATCCCCGGGGCGAGCAGCTCGACGAGGAGGGACGCGCCGAGCTCGGCGAGGCGGCCGGTGAGCTCCTCGGCCGTCTCCTCGGGGCCGATCGCGACGGCGCGCTGGGCGTAGAGGGGGCCAGCGTCGAGCTCTGGCGTGACGCGCATGATCGAGACGCCGGTCTCCACGTCGCCGGCGAGGATCGCCCGCTCCACGGGCGCCGCGCCCCGCCAGCGCGGCAGGAGGGAGAAGTGGACGTTCAGCATCGGGAGCGCCTCGAGCACCTCGGCGCGGATGAGCTGGCCGAAGGCGACGACGACGCCGAGCTCGGCGCCGGCGCCGGCCACGTCGGCGACCTCCTCGCTCACCGGGATGCCGAGCTCGAGGGCGGCGGCCTTCACCGGGCTCGGCGCCGGCGCGCCGCGGCGGCTGCGACGCCGATCCGGCCCGGTCACGGCGAGGACCACGTCGTGGCCGGCCGCGGCGAGCGCCCGCAGCACCGTCGCGGCGGCGAGCGGTGCGCCGAGGAAGGCGAGGCGAGCCAGGTGGCTCCTAGGACCCGGCGCTCGCGGCCAGCGCGCCGCTGGCGGCGAGGGCTCGCTGGCGCAGGATCGCCCGAGCCTGCCGGCGCTGGTCCGGGTCGAGCCGCTCGACGACGAGCACCCCGTCGAGGTGGTCCACCTCGTGCTGGAAGCAGCGGGCCAGCAGCTCGTCGGCCTCGATGTCGAGTGGCTCGCCGTCGAGGCCGACGCCACGCAGGTGCACCTCCTTCGGGCGCACGACCGGCCAGGACAGGCCGGGGATCGACAGGCAGCCCTCCTCGTAGGTCCACTCGCCGCGGGCCTCGACGATCTCGGGGTTGATGACCGCGGCGGGCCCGCTGCCCACGTCGTAGACGAACAGGCGGCGCTGCACGCCGACCTGGGGCGCGGCGAGGCCCACGCCCGGCGCCGCGTGCATCGTCTCGATCATGTCCTCGACGAGACGCACGAGCGAGCCGTCGATCGCAGCGACCTCCACCGCTCGCTCGCGCAGCACCGGGTCGCCGTACTGGCGGATTGGGTAGGTGGCCACGCCCAGAGCTTACCGAGGCTGCTCGGCGCTGCCGGACAGCTGCCGGCCCGGCACGGCACCCTCGACGACCGACGCGAAGCGCAGGGCGACCTCGCCGGCGCCGACGAGGTCGCCGGGCGCCGAGCCGTCCCCGTCGGGCACGACCTCGATGCGCGCCGGCGCGTGACGCGCCTCGGGTGCCTCGACGCGGGCGAGCACGGGCACGCCGGCGTCACCAGGCGGGCCGAGCGTCCCGGCGTAGAGCCCGCTCGGCGGGGTGAGCAGCTCGGGGTCGAGCGCCAGGCGCACGCTGCGCCCGTCTCGCTCGAGGCGGCCGCGCACCTCGTGCGGCCGGGCGAGCAGCCGCGCCGCGGCGTCGAGGTCCGCTGCGGCGACGAGGTGCCGGATGCGCGTCGACGAGACGACCTCGTGACGCTCGTCGTCGACCACGAGCGGCATGGCGCGGGCACGGAAGCCGAGCTCGACGCCCATCTCCTCGAGGAGCGCGACGTCGCCCTGCTGGCGGTGCCCGAAGCGGAAGTTCTCCCCGACCAGCACCTCGGCCGCGCCGAGCTGACCGACGAGGACGGTGCGGACGAAGTCCTCGGCCGGCTCGGCCGCCCGCCTCGCGTCGAACGTCAAGATCACGACCTCGTCGACGCCGGTGGCGACGAGCAGCTCGAGCTTGTGCGCCGCCCCGGTGAGCAGGCGGGGCGCGCGCTCGGGCCGGACCACCGAGGCGGCGTGGCGGTCGAAGGTGAGCACGACCGACTCGAGGCCGCGCGACGCCGCCTCGCGGCGCAGCTCCTCGACGACCCGACGGTGCCCGATGTGCACGCCGTCGAAGTTCCCGATGCTCACGACCGTCGAACGCGGCTGGCGGCGGATCCCGTCGGTCACGTCCATGGCCGCCCGAGACTACCCGCGCCGGCCGCAGGACCGGCCGGCCCCGCCAGGACGACGGCCGGCTTGGCGCGGTCGCGCCCGAGGCGCTCGTAGACGGCGAGGAGCCCCCCCTCGGGGCCGTAGAGCGCCCAGGGGCCGTCCCCCACGGCCTTGAGGGCGCGCCGCTCGAGGACGCGCCCGTGGCGGAGCGCGCCGGCCACGTCGTCGTCGACGGCGAGGGCCGGGAGGTGGGCGACGAGGGCGGACGGCGGCTCCAGGTGGGCGGCCGAGAGGTCCTCGAGGGCGACGGCGCCCTCGAGGGTGAAGCGGCCGACGGCGACGCGCCGCAGGCAGCGGAGGTGGGCCCCACCCCCGAGCGACGCGCCGAGGTCCGCGACGAGGGAGCGCACGTAGGTACCCGACGAGCAGGTGACCTCGAAGGCGTAGACGCCCGGCTCGTCTGCCGCTGCCACGGCGAAGCGGGCGACGTGCACGCGGCGGGGCTGGCGCTCCACCTCGATGCCGGCACGGGCGAGGGAGTAGAGGCGCCGCCCGCCCACCTTGAGCGCCGACACCATCGGGGGCACCTGGAGGAGCTGGCCCGTGAGGCGCGCCGCCGCCTCGGCGACCTCGGCCGGCGTGACGCCGGCCATGTCGTAGGTGGCGACGACCTCGCCGGTCGCGTCGAGCGTCGAGGTCGCGACGCCGAGGACGAGCTCGCCGGTGTAGGACTTCTCGAGCGCACTGGCGAAGCGCAAGAGGCGCGTCGCGCGCCCCACGCCGACGACGAGCACCCCCGTCGCGCCCGGGTCGAGGGTGCCGGCGTGCCCGGCGCGCCGGCACCCGAGCCGGCTGCGCGCACGCGCCACGACGTCGTGCGACGTCCACCCCCCGGGCTTGTCGACGACGACGACGCCGTCGGGGTCGGCCGCGCCGGCGCGCCGGTGCGCCACTACCCGCCCGCCTCGCGCCGGTGCACGCGGCGCAGCGCGGCGTCGACGCGCTCGCCGGCGACGATCGCCGGGTCGACCCTGAACTCGAGCACGGGCACGCGCCGCAGGCGCAGCTGCCGGCCGATCGCCTGCTGGAGGGCGCGCCGGCACAGCGCGAGGGCCTCGGCCGACGCCGGCGGGATGGAGGCAAGGTAGACGGCGGCGTGACGCAGGTCCGGCTCGCAGGCCACGCCGGTCACGGTGAGCAGCCGGAGCCGCTCGTCGCTGTCGGCCCGCCGCTCGAGCTCCTCGGCCACGACCTCGTGCAAGAGCGCGTTCACGCGGGCAACCCGTGCGTAGGGACGCTGCGAGCCGCGTGCTGGGACATCCATCGCCGTCCGCTCTCTCTCGCGTGCCACGAGCGCCGGCGCGCTCAGGTCCTCGGAACCTCGCGCTCCTCGTAGGTCTCGATGAGGTCGCCCTGATGGAGGTCCTGGAAGTCCGAGAGGCCGACGCCGCACTCGAACCCGGCCGCCACCTCCCGCACGTCCTCCTTGAAGCGCCGCAGCGAGGCGATCGTGCCCTTCCAGATGACGACGCCGTCGCGCAGGAAGCGTACCTTCGAGCCCCGGGCGATCGTCCCGCTGCGCACGTAGCAGCCCGCCACGGCGCCGACGCGCGGCACCCGGAAGACCTCGCGGACCTCGGCCTCGCCCGTGACGACCTCCTCGTACTCGGGGGCGAGCATGCCGACCATCGCCGCCTCGATGTCCTCGATCAGCTTGTAGATGATCTCGTAGGTGCGGATCTCGACGTCGTGCGCCTCCGCGAGCTCCCGCACGCCCCGGCCGGGGCGGACGTTGAAGCCGATGATCGTCGCGTTCGAGGCCGCTGCGAGCTGCACGTCGCCCTCGGTGATCCCGCCGACGCCACGGTGGACGAAGGCGATCTTCACCTCCTCGCGCTCGAGCCGGCGCAGGCTCTCGGTGACGGCCTCGAGCGACCCCTGGACGTCCGCCTTGAGGACGAGGGTGAGCGTCGCGCTCTCGCCGCGCTGGATCTGCTCGAAGAGGTCCTCGAGGCGCGCGCCGGCGCCGGGCGCGCTCGGCGCCTGGCCGTAGCCGGCGGTGCGCGCCCGCTGGGCGCGGGCCTCGGCGATCGTCCGGGCCACCGAGAGGTCCGTCGTGACGCGCAGCTCGTCGCCGGCGGTCGGCGGGCTCGACAGGCCGAGGACCTCCACCGGCATCGACGGCACGGCCTCCTTCACCTGGTCGCCGCGGTCGTCGATGAGCGCCTTGACCCGCCCCCAGGCCGAGCCCGCCACGATCGGATCGCCGACGCGCAGCGTCCCCGAGCGCACGATGACGCTCGCCACGGGCCCCCGACCGACGTCGAGGTTCGCCTCGAGCACCGTGGCGCGGGCACGGCCCTCCGGGCTCGCCTTGAGCTCGAGAACCTCCGCGAGGGCCGCGAGGTGGTCGAGCAGGTCGTCGATGCCGATGCCCTGGAGGGCGGAGACCTCGACCGTGATCGTGTCGCCGCCCCAGGCCTCCGGGACGAGGCCCTGCTCGGAGAGCTGCTGCAGGACGCGGGTCGGATCGGCGTCCTCGCGGTCGATCTTGTTCAGCGCGACCACGATCGGCACGTCGGCGGCCCGGGCGTGGTTGATTGCCTCGATCGTCTGGGGCATGACGCCGTCGTCGGCGGCGACGACGAGGACCACGATGTCGGTCACCTGCGCCCCGCGCGCCCGCATCGCCGTGAAGGCCTCGTGGCCTGGCGTGTCGATGAAGGTGATCACGTGGCCGTCGCGCTCGACCTGGTAGGCGCCGATGTGCTGGGTGATCCCTCCCGCCTCGCCGGCCGCGACGTTCGTCTGCCGGATGCGGTCGAGCAGCAGGGTCTTGCCGTGGTCGACGTGCCCCATCACGGTGACGACCGGCGGGCGCGGACGCAGCGTCGCCGGGTCGACCTCCTCCTCGTCCTCGGCGAAGTAGCGCGCCTGGAGGGCGGCCTCCTGCTCCTCGCCCGGGTCGACGAGCTTGATGCGCGCGCCGAGCTCGGCCGCGAACAGCTCGATCATGTCGTCGGTGAGCGACTGGGTAGCAGTCACCACCTCCCCCTGGAGGAAGAGGAAGCGGATGACGTCGCCGGCCGAACGGTTCAGCTTCGGCCCGAGCTCCTGGGGCGTGCAGCCGCGCTCGATGATCACCTCGCCCTCGGGCACCGGGGCGTTCGAGGGCGTGTAGGTCGCGACCTGGATCGGCTCGAGCTCCTCGGTGACGCGGCGCCGGCGCTTGGCCCGTCGCTGCGGCGGGCGGCCGCGACCTGCCAGTCCGCCCCGCCCGCCCGGGGGCGGGCCCCCGACGCCGAGCGCGCGCCCACCCGCGGGCCGGCCGCCGAAGCCGGGCCGGCCCCCGCCGAAGCCGGGGCGACCCGTCCCGGCGGCGGGCCGGCCGCCGAAGCCGGGCCGGCCTCCGCCGGCCGGCGCGCCGAAGCGCCCGCCGGCGACGGGCCCGCGGCCCCCGAGACCTGGCGGGGGAGGGATCGGGCGCCCAGAGGGCGACCGGGGCGGGCCGCCCGGAGGCGGTGGGATCGGCTTGCCAGAGGTGCTGAGCAGCGGACGACGCGCTGGCGGGGGGCCCGACTCGGGCGTGGGGCCCGGGCGCGGCGCCGGCGGCCGACCGGACTCGCCCGGTCCGGGTCGCCCCGGGACCGCGGGACGCGTCGGTGGCGCGGCGCCGCGCTGGGCGATCGTGCGCGCGTGCTCGGCGAGCTCGCTGGCCGGCCGGCTGCGCACGACGCGGTGCTCCGCCGGCGGCACCTCGGCCGGCGGTCTCACGCCGGCCGTCGGCGGCTCGGGCTGGCGGGACGCGCCGGCAGGCTCGGAGACGGCTCGGGGGGCCGGCTCCTCCACCGGAGGCGTCTTGCGGATGAGCCCGTCGCGCTCGGCGCGCCGGCGCACGCGGTCGCCCTGCGCGTCCTCGATCGAGGAGGAGTGGCTCTTCACCCCGATCCCGAGCTCGAGGCACAGGTCGAGCGCTTCCTTGTTCGTGAGCCCGAGCTCGCGGGCGAGCTCGTAGACCCGGATCTTCTTCGCCAACAGCAGTCCCTTCCAGCGAGACGCGACGCGCCTCCGGCAGCGCTCCCGCCGCCTCCCTATCCTCGCACACCCGGGCGGAGGCCGTGCCCGGGCCTACGTGAGCGCCTGGGCGAGGCGTGCCGCCGCGTCCTCGGGCAGCGGCACGCGCAGGGCGCGGGCGAGCGCGCCGCCGCGCAGGGCCCCCTCGAGGCACGCGGGCGAGCCGGTGCACAGCCAGGCGCCCCGGCCCGGCTGGCCCCGCCCGACCACGAGGGTACCGGGCGCGGGGGACGAGACGCGCACGAGCTCGTCCGCCGGCCGGCGCCGCCGGCAGCCGACGCAGGTGCGCAGCGGTGCCCGGCCGGCTACGACGGCGCTCCTTCGTCGGCACCCGGCACGACCGCTTCGGTCTCGGCCGCCGCCGGCTCGGCGGGCGCCTCCCCGGCGTCGCCGGCGCGGGGCGAGCCGCCGGCTTGGACCCACTGCTCCATCGAGACCGCGGGGCCGCCGCCCGCGGGCTGGAAGACCATCTCGCCGGCCTCGCCCTCGACCCACTCGCCCTCGGCCCAGCCGTCGGCGGTGAGGCCCGCCTCCTCCTCGGCGAGCTGCGACTCGCTCTTGATGTCGATCCGCCAGCCGGTGAGGCGCGCCGCGAGGCGCGCGTTCTGGCCCTCCTTGCCGATCGCGAGGGAGAGCTGGTAGTCGTGCACGATCACCGTCGCCGTCCCGGTCTCCTCGTCGAGGCGGACCTCCTTCACCCTCGCCGGCTGCAGGGCGCGGGCGACGAACTCGGCCGGGTCGTCGGAGTAGGGCACGATGTCGACCTTCTCGCCCCGCAGCTCGTTCGTCACCATGCGGACGCGCGCGCCGCGCGCCCCGACGCAGGCCCCGACCGGGTCGACGTTCGGGTCGTTCGACCAGACCGCGATCTTCGTTCGGTGGCCGGGCTCGCGCGCGCAGGCCTTGATCTCCACGACGCCGTTGGAGATCTCGGGCACCTCGAGCTCGAAGAGCCGCTTGATGAGGCCCGGGTGCGAGCGGGAGACGACGATCTGGGGGCCCTTCGTCGTCTTGCGGACCTCGACGATGTAGGCCTTGAGGCGCGCGCCGTGCTCGTAGCGCTCGTAGGGGACCTGCTCCGCCTGCGGCAGGAGTGCCTCCACCCTGCCCAGGTCGAGCAGGGTGTAGCGGTTGTCGCTCTGCTGGATGATCCCCGTGACGATGTCGCCCTCGCGCCCGGCGTACTCCTCGTACTTGAGGTCGCGCTCGGCTTCCCGGATGCGCTGGAGGATGACCTGCTTGGCCGCCTGCGCGGCGATGCGGCCGAAGTCGTGGGGCGTGTCGTCCCACTCGCGCACGACGTTGCCCTCCTCGTCGAGCTCCTGGCCGTAGACGCGGATCTCCCCGGAGTCGGAGTCGATCGTGACGAACGCCTCCTCCGCGGCGTTCGGCAGGCGCTTGTAGGCGGCCACGAGCGCGTTGGCGAGCGCCTCGAGGAGGGTGTCGACGGCGATCCCCTTGTCGCGCGCGATCTGCTGGAGCGCGTCCAGGAACTCGAAGTTCGTGCTCATCTCGTCGTCGCCCTTCTCCCGGTGGCGGACGGCGCCTCGCCGACCGCCTCTCGCCGCGCGGGGGCGCGGCGCTCCTTGCGAAGCGCCGACCGCCAGTCGAACACCGTGCGCGCCCGCTCGATCTCGCTGTAGGTGAGGCGGCGCTCCCCGGCCGGTCCGGCGACGACCACCGCCTCCTCGCCGGCCGCCACGAGCACCCCCTCGACGCGGCGCTCCCCGGGTGTGCCGGGGACCGTGCGCAGCGCGACCTGCTCGCCGACGGCCCGGGCGAAGTGCTCGGGGCGGCGCAGCCGGCGCTCGAGGCCTGGGCTCGTCACCTCGAGCTCGTAGGGCCCGGGCGGCGCGAGCTCGTCCCGGGCGTCGAGCAGACGCGAGATCGCCCGGGACGCCTCGGCGATGGTGTCGAGGTCGAGCCCGGCGCGCCCCTCGACGGTGACCTGCAGCGTGCGGCCGTGGAGCTCCACGTCGAAGAGCTCGAGGTCGAGCGGCGCGAGCACCGGGCCGAGCGCCCTGGCGAGATCGTCCCAGCTCGCTCGCACCGCACCTCCTCGCCGGTCCCGACGCCTCCTCCGGCGCCACGCGCCGGTGCCCACCTCGCAGGTTCGCACGGCCGCCCAAAAAATCAAGAACGTGGGCACCCGCCCACGTTCCCGCACCTTCGGAAGGCCGCTGAACTGCGCCCGAGTATAGCAGCGCCTCGTCCGGCCCGCCGGGGCGTCCCCGGCGCCACGAACCCTGGTTCCGACCGGCGCGGCGCGGTAGAACGAGCGGTAGCGCGAGCGTCCACGCTCGTGGCCCCGGCGTGGCGGGTCGGAGCGGCAACAACCGACGGGCGACGCGGCGTCTCCTGCCGTGCGGCGGAAACGAGGAGGTCACGGCGTGGGCGGGACCGACGGCGTGGGCGGCCGGCGCGTCAGGCCAGGCAGCGAGCGGGAGCGGACCTCGCTGCGCGAGGAGCAGGCTGCTCGCCTCGCGGCGGCCTTCGTCGCGCGCCCCGGCGCACGCTGGAGCGCCCCGCCCATCCTCTACGAGCTCGGGCCCGACGACGTCGTCCTGCGCTCGTGGCAGGCGCTGCGCCCGGCGGCCGGCGGCGGCGAGGCGCTGTTCGACGGGACCTGGCGGCTCTCGCGGCGCGACCTCGCCGCGCACCGGGCGCACGAGGCCGCACCGGCGCTCGCCGCGCTGGTCGCCGCGGGCACGACGCCGCGAGGCTCGCTGCTCATCGACCTCGTCGCGGCCAGGGTGACCTCGCTCGCGGGCGCGCCCGACCACTGCGAGGAGCGCCTCGCGGCGATGGCGCGCGACGCCTTCACGAGGCGCTTCTGCGAGATCGGCCGCGTCATCGCCGTCGGTCTCGCCCCGACGGGCGGCTCTGGCGCCGACGCGCTCGTCGCCAGCCCGGCTGCGGCGCTCGCCTGCCTCGAGGCGGACCGCGCCGGTGGCCCGACGGTCGTCCTCGTCGGGTCGGCGGCGTGCGAGGCGAGCGCCGCACTCGCCGAGCTGCTCGCCCGGGCGACGCAGCGCCCCGAGTGCGGGGTGCTCCTCGCCCGGCCCTCGCCCGAGGCGCGCGCCGTCGTCGCGCCCGGGCCGGACGGCGCCGGGAACGTCTTCCTCTCGGCGCTCGGCGCGCCTCGGGGCGAGCGCAGCAGCGCCGGTTCCACGCCGCCTCGCTCCGAGCCGATCGAGGTCGCCGTGCTCGGCCCCGTCGAGGTCCGGGGTTCGACCATCCCGCTCGAGCGGCGCCCGAAGCTCACCGAGCTCGTCGTGTACCTCGCGATGCACCCGGAGGGGGCGACGACGCGCACCTGGGCGACGGCGCTGTGGCCGGAGCGCCGCGTGCCTCCCCAGACGGTGGCGAACCGCCTCTCCGAGGCTCGGCGAGCGCTCGGCTTCGCCTCCGACGGGCGGCCCCGCCTCCGCCGCAGCGGCGAGCGCCACCTCATCGCCGACTTCACGACCGACTGGGCCGCCTTCCTCGCGCTGTCCTCGCCCGAGGCGGGCCCCCAGAGCTGGCGAGAGGCGCTCGGCCTGCTGCGCGGGCGGCCCTTCGGCGAGCTGCGCGAGTGCCAGTGGGCGACCCTCGAGGGGCTCGCCAGCGAGATGGAGCAGGCCGCGGTGGCCTGCGGCCTGCGCTACGGCGAGCACGCGCTCGCCGACGGGCGGCCGGACGAGGCCACCTGGGCCGCCCAGCGAGCGCTGCGCACGAGCCCCTGGGACGAGCGGCTCCACCGCCTGGCGATGCGGGCGGCCGACGCGGCGGGCAACCGCGCCGGCGTCGAGGCGACCCTGCGCCACCTCGCCCTCGTGCTCGAGCTCGACGGCGACCCGCTCGCGGGCGTCCATCCGCTCACCGCCGCCCTCTACACCGACCTCGTGGCGGGGACGCGCGCCCCCTGAGCGTCGCGTGCCGGGGCGCTGGCCGCGTGGCCGCGGCGGCGGCCGGTAGTGTCCGGGCGTCGCAGGTGGCGAGCGAAGGAGCCGGCGTGGGGATCCTCGAGGGCAAGAAGCTCCTCATCACGGGCGTGCTGACGGACGACTCCCTCGCCTTTCGCGTCGCCGAGCTCGCCCAGCGCGAGGGCGCGGACATCGCTCTGACCGGGTTCGGCCGGGGACGCTCGCTCACCGAGCGCGTCGCGCGCAAGCTGGCCGGCCCGCCGCCGGTCCTCGAGCTCGACGTGACGAACCCCGAGCACCCCCCGGCGCTCGCCCGGGCGCTCGAGGAGCGCTTCGGGCGCCTCGACGGCATCCTCCACTCGATCGGCTTCGCGCCCGCGAGCTGCCTCGGCCGGGGGATGCTCGCCGCCACGTGGCCCGAGGTCTCGACGACCCTCGAGGTCTCCGCCTTCTCGCTGCGGGTACTCGCCGGCGAGCTCCTCCCGCTGCTGCGGGCCGGCGGCGGGGGCTCGATCGTCGGGCTCGACTTCGACGCCAGCACCGCCTGGCCCGGCTACGACTGGATGGGGGTGGCGAAGGCTGCGCTCGAGTCGCTTACGCGCTACCTCGCCCGGGATCTCGGACCCGAGGGCGTGCGCGTCAACCTCGTCGCCGCCGGCCCGGTGCGGACGGTGGCCGCGAAGGCCATCCCGGGCTTCGAGCGCTTCGAGGACGCGTGGGCCGAGCGCGCGCCGCTCGGCTGGGACGCGTCGGGGGACGGCGCGGCCGTGGCACGCGCCTGCGTCGCGCTCTTGTCGGACTGGTTCCCGCGCACGACGGGAGAGATCGTCCACGTCGACGGCGGCTTCCACGCCGTCGGCGCCTAGCAGCGCCGAAGCGGCCCGGTGTTAGGGTGGAGCCGCTGGCGGCGTGGCCGAGTGGTTTAGGCAAGGGCCTGCAAAGCCCTGTACCCCAGTTCGATTCTGGGCGCCGCCTCGGCGGCCCCTCAGGGCGAGCACCGGCGCGCCATCGAGGCACGACACGCCGTCGGCCTATCGTGCAGCCGTGGAGCTCCACGAGCTGAGCGCCCTCGAGCTGGCCGACGCGCTCCGCCGGCGCGAGGTGAGCCCGAGCGAGGTCGTGGAGCACCACCTGCGGCGCATCGACGAGCACGGCGCCCGGATCGGCGCCTTCGTCACCGTCTCCGAGGGCGAGGCCCGGGCGGCCGCGGCGCAGGCCGAGCGGGCGCTGCTCGAGGGACGCGCAGACGCCCCGCTCCTCGGCGTCCCGACCGCCATCAAGGACCTCAACCTCACCGCGGGCGTCCGCACGACGTTCGGCAGCGCGCTCGGCGCGAGCTTCGTGCCCTCGGTCGACGACCACGTCGTCACCTTGCTGCGCGAGGCCGGCCTCATCAGCCTCGGCAAGACGAACACCCCGGAGTTCGGCCTGTGCTGCTACACCGAGCCGGAGGTCGCGCCACCGGCCCGCTGCCCCTACGACCTCGCCCGCTCGGCCGGCGGCTCGAGCGGCGGGGCCGGCGCGGCGGTCGCCGCGCGCCTCGTCCCGCTCGCGCAGGGGAGCGACGGCGCGGGATCGGTGCGCATCCCCGCGAGCGCCTGCGGCGTCGTGGGTCTGAAGCCGGCGCGCGGCCGAGTGAGCAACGGGCCGCTCGGGTCCGACGTCGGCGGCCTCGCCGTGAACGGGGTCCTCGCTCGCACCGTGGCCGACGCCGCCGCGGCGCTCGACGCGATGGCCGTGCCGATGCCCGGCGATCCCTGCTGGGCGCCGCCGCTGCCGCCAGGCGAGCGCTTCCTCGACGCGACGCGGCGCGAGACGGGTCGGCTGCGCATCGGCCGCTTCCTCGAGCCGGTGATCGCCGAGGCGGCGGTCGATCCAGAGTGCGTGCGGGCGTACGAGGTCGCCTCGTCGCTGCTCGAGTCGCTCGGCCACGAGGTCGAGGACTGCCCACGCCCACTGCCGAGCGAGGTCACGGCGAGCTTCGAGGTCGTCTGGAGTGTCGGCGCCGCTGCCATCCCGGTCCCGCCCGGCGGCGACGACCTGCTCCGTCCGATCACTCGCTGGCTGCGAGGGCGCGGCCGAGCGGTCGACGCGCCGAGCTTCGTCCGAGCCGTCGCCGAGCTGCAGCTCGCGGCGCGCCGGGCGATCGTCGCGACGGCTGCCTTCGACGCCCTGCTGACGCCGACGCTCGCCCAGCGCCCGGCGCTGGTCGGCGCGCTGCGCGACGACGAGGACCCCGCCGCGGACTTCGAGGCCCAGAAGCGCTTCACCCCCTTCAGCGCGATGGCGAACCTCACCGGACAGCCAGCGATCTCCCTGCCGCTCCACTGGAGCGAGGACGGCCTGCCGATCGGCGTCCAGCTGGTCGGTCCGAGCGCCGGCGAGGCCCGGCTGCTCTCCCTCGCCGCCCAGCTCGAGGCGGCCGCGCCCTGGCACGCACGGGCGCCCGAGGGGTTCTGAGGACGCCCGTGCGCCCGTGGCCGAGACGCGACGGCGGTCAGCCGGCCGACGCGCCCGCCTCGAGCTGGCCGCCGCTACCGCTGCGGGTCAACTCGCCGGCGCCGGCGGTCGATCGGTGGAACGTGGTCGAGCTGCCCGAGCCGCTGCCAACCTTCGACGTCGTGCGCGACGCCGCGTGCGACGTCGAGCACGGCCCCGGATCGCTCGCGGACCTCGTCGCCGCTGCCCAGGCCGGCGACAGCCGCGCCTGGGAGTCCCTCTACCGCTCCCTCTACCCGCGCCTCGTCGCCTTCGCCCGGCGCGGCCTCGGTCCCGACGAGGCCCGGGACGCCGTCTCGGAGGCGATGATCCGCGCCGTCGCCGGGATCCACCGCTTCCGGTGGCGCGGCGGCGGCTTCGAGGGCTGGCTGTTCGCCATCTTGCGCAACGTCATCGCCGACCGCTGGCGCCGCGGCGAGCGCGAGCGTGCCGCGCTCCAGCGCGCGCGCGACGAGCGCGACGAGCACGACCTCGCCGAGCGCCTCGTCGCGAGCGACGAGGCGCGCTCGGTGCGCGCCGCGTTCCTCCGCCTCACCGACGCGGACCAGGAGCTGCTCTACCTGCGCGTCGTCCTCGGCCTGAGCGCCGAGGCCGTGGGGACCGTGCTCGGGAAACGACCCGGGGCCGTCCGCATGGCCCAGGCGCGGGCGCTCGAGCGCCTGCGCCGGCACCTCGCGGAGACTGAGCCATGAGGGCTCGCGAGCGCAGCGAGCTCGCCGCGTCGCTCGAGCGCGCGCTGCGGGCGCCGGCGGACCGGCCGTCGAGCGAGGAGCTGGCCCGCTTGCGCGCCGCGCTGGAGGTCGTCCCCCTCCTCGCCGCGAGCAGCACGCCTGGCGCGAGGCGGGCGCCCCGGCTCCTCGTCGCCGCGGTGCTCGCCTGCCTCGCGGCGCTCGCCGTCGCCGCCGCCCGCCCGCCGCTGCCGACGCCGCTTCGCGCCCTCGCCGTCTCGATCGGCCTGCCCGTTGACGACGCAGCGGTGGCCGCGGTGAAGGGGCGCATCGCCGCCCTCGAGGCGGCGCTCGTCGAGCGCGACCCGCGCCGGGCTCGATCCGCCGCCGCCGCCCTGCGCGCGAGCCTCGGACGCCTCTCGCGAGGCGACGAGGCGAAGGTCCAGCCCGAGGCCGGGCGCATCCTCGCGCTCGCCGAGCAGCTCCTCGCGGCCAGCGGGGCGCCCGAGACCGGGGGCACGCCGCCACCGACGAGCTCGCCGCCACCGAGGAGCACCGTGGCACCGTCGGCGAGCACGCCGTCCGTCACGCTCCCGCCCGGGAGCGGGCACGGCGAACTCGGCGACCGGCCCACGGGCGGCACCGACGACGGCGCACGCCTCAGCGGCGCCAGCGCCACGAGGCGGCCCGGCGGGGACAGCGCCGACGGGGCCGCGCCGGCCACCGACCGCACGGGCCCGATCGCTGGGGACGACTGAGGTGCCCTTTCGGGCAGACTCGGCGCTCGCGCGTGACGCGACGGTGGCCACCACGTTGAGGACGGCGACCGAGGCGACGCCCTCGGCAGGGACGGCGGAGCGACGGATCGGGGGCAGGCGTGGACGGGAAGCGTTGGGCGCAGGCGGTCGTCGTGGCGGGCGCGCTGCTCGCGACAGCAGTCACGGCGCCGGGAAGCTCGGGTAGCACGCCGGGTCGGCCGCGTGGGCACACGGGACACCCGCGCTCGCCGCACGCCGCGGTCGTGCGCGGGGTCGTCGTGGCGCGCGAGGCGCCACGGCGGGTCCTCGTGCTCGCCACTCCGTCCGGCCTCGTGCGCACGCTGCGCGTCCGCGCGCTGCGCGAGACGGTGGGCGCCGCGCTCGTCGCGCGGGTGCTGCCGCTCGCCGACGGCACCTACCGCACCCTCGCCCTCGCAGCGCACGGTCGTGCGCACCGGGCGCGGCTGCGAGCCACGATCGTGCGCGCCTGGCCGGACAGGCTCCTCGTCTCCGCCGGCGGCAGCGACTTCGCGATCGCTCGCCCCCGGCTGCGCGCCCTCGCGTCGAGGCTCGCCGGGACCCCGGGCCAGCCGAGCACCGGCGAGGTCGTCGACATCGCCGTGTCGATCGGGGCCCAGGGCGCCGAGGCGCTGCACCTCCAGCAGGTCGGCCAGACCTCGGTCCTCGAGCTCGACGGCGTCCTGTCCGCCGTCGGGTCCCAGAGCCTCGTCCTCGCCGTGAACGAGGGCGCGCTCACGACGGTCGAGATCCCCCCGAGCCTCACCCTCCCGCCGACGTTCGTCGTCGGTGACCAGGTCGAGCTCCTCGTCGCCTACGCCAACCAGTCGTTCAGCCTCATCACCATCAAGGACAACGGCGCCGCGGCGGCCCAGGCGGCGACCGGGGTGAGCCAGTCGGGCGACGGCGAGAGCGAAGGCGTCGAGGTGGAGGGGGTGCTGACGTCCTACAGCGCCTCGAGCGTCGTCATCCAGCCCGGCGACGGCGCGGCGCCCGTCACCCTCGCCGTGCCCCCGAACCTCGCGCTGCCCGCCGGCCTCGGGATCGGGGCACGCGTCGCCGCGACGGGCCAGCTGGTGGGCGGAGTCCTCACCCTCGAGCGCCTCGAGGTCCGCACCGGTGAGGGAGAGGCGAGCGACGCCACGAAGGTGGAGGGCGTGGTGAGCTCGGTCGGCCCCACCACCCTCGTGGTCCAGCCCGCCGACGGCGGCGCGGCGGTCACCTTCGCCGTCCCGGCCGGCTTCGACCTCACGGGCATCGTCCCGGGCGTGACCGTGCGTGCCGAGGGGAGGTCGGTGAACGGCACCCTCACCCTCCAGGGCGTCGAGGTGCCCGAGGCCGACCGCGTCCACGTCAGCGGCACCGTCGTGACCGTCGACGCCTCGACGCTCGTCGTCCAGCCCGGCGACGGCGGCGCGGCGGTCACCTTCGCCGTCCCGGCCGGCTTCGACCTCTCGGGCGTGACGGCGGGCATGGCCGTCGAGGCGAGGGGGGTCCTCGCCAACGGCTCCCCGCTGCTCACCGAGGTGCAGGCGGGCGGCACCGACGACTGAGCGGCGGCGCCGGGACGACCCGGCGCGGGCGCTCCTCGAGCGAGGCGGACGCGCGCCGTCGCGCCAGCGGACGCCGCTTCTCAGGGGGCGAGCCCGGTGAACGCGACCTGGTCGGCGATGTCCCGCAGCTTGAGGTTGAGCCGCTGCGAGGCCCGCCGCAGCCGGTCGAACGCCTGGTCGGCGGTGATGCCCTCGCGCGCCATCAGGATCCCCTTCGCCTGGCCGATGACGTCGCGCGACCGGAGCGCCTCCTCGAGCTGCTCCTGGCGGAGCTTCGCCGCGAGGACGAGCGCCCCGTGGGTCGCGAGGAGCAGGCCGATCGAGACGCTCTCCTTCGTGAGCGCTGCCGCCCTCCCCGCCGAGACGGTGAGCGTCCCGATGGTGCGCTCGTCGCTGCCCACCGAGGCGCGCCCGTCGGCGCGCACGGCGCGGCGCTCCTCGACGAAGAGGCGGAAGGCGGCGATGCAGCGCACGTCGCCCGACGCGCTCGCCCTCGCGCTGAAGCGGTGCCAGCGGCCGTCGCTGCGCAGGTCGTCGGCGACGACGAACGTCTCCGTCGCGGCGTCGCGCGTCGGCCCCTCCCCCACCTCTTCCTGGAGCGCCTCGAGGCGCGTCGCGGTCTCGCTCGAGGCGACCCGGACCGTGCTGTGGCGCGCCCGGACCACCGAGACGCTCGCGTGCTCGCAGCCGTCGATCGTGGCGACCGCCAGGCCCACGACGCGCTCGAGCGCCGAGGCGAGGTCTGGCTCGGCGAGGAGGGCGCGCGCCATCCGAGCGAACGAGCCAGCCGGTTCCAGGTCGAACAGGTCACCCATTGCTACCCCACCGCTGGTCGTTCGCGCCCTTCGCCGTCCCTCGCGGTCCTCCGCGCCGGCCACCAGACGGCCGCGCCGTCCCGCCCTGGGCAGCATGCAGGACGGCCGGGCCGGCGTTTAGGGCCGAAGGACACCGGCCGCGAGCCGCAGGGTCCGAGGCGGGTCGCCGGCTCGCCTACGAGCCGGAGACCCGGAGCACGGCCTTGCCCGCGACGCGCCGCTGGCGCAGCTCCTCCACGACCGCGGGGGTCTCCGACCAGTCGCCGCGGCGGCCGACCTGGGGGTCGAGCTCGCCAGCGGCGAGGAGGCCGACGAGCTCGGCGAGGTCGGCTCCGATGCGCTCGGACATCGAGAAGCAGACCAGCCGGCGCCGCCCCCCCACCGTCGCGAACGGCGGGAAGACGGCCGGCTCGTCTGCCGCGGCACCGATCGAGACGAGGACGCCGCCGGGCCCGAGCAGGCCGAGGGCGCCGACGAGCGTCGAGCCGCCGACCGTCTCGATCACGGCGGCGAGCCCTGGCTCGACCGCTCCGAGCGAGGTGACGACGGCCTCGGCGCCGAGGTCGCGCAGACCCTCCCCGCGGCGCTCGCTGCCGACGAGGGCGACCACCCGACCCCCGGCACGCGCCGCCAGCTGGACGGCGAAGCGGCCGACGCCGCCGGACGCCCCGGTGACGAGGACACGGCGCGCGAGGACCGACTCCGCGGCGCGGACCGCCTGGAGGGCCGTCACGCCGGCGACCGGGAGGGCGGCGGCGTCCTCGAGCGAGACCCCGTCGGGCACGAGCGCCGCGTTGGCGGCGTCGGCGACGCGCAGCTGCGCCCACCCGCCGCCGCCGGCATGGGTGACGACCCGGTCACCGGGGGCGAAGCCCTCGACGTCGCCACCGATCGCGACGACGACGCCGGCTGCGTCCCAGCCGGGCACGCTCCCCGCGGCGGAGGTCTCCCGCGGCAGCTCGCCGCGATTGAGCGTGATCGCCTCCACCGCGACGAGGAGCTCGCCGCCGGCCGGCTCGGGTTCCGGTACCTCGGCGAAGCGCAGCCGGCCGGGAGCGCTGTGATCGATGACGAGGGCGCGCACGCGCAGCTCCTTCCCGCACCTCGGGCTCGCGCCGAGGCCCATTGTGCGCGTCGCTCGCCGCGCGCTCAAGCGCCCGGGGCTGTGGGGTCCCCGAGCTCTAGCGGAAGTCCCGGGAGCGCGCGAGGGCGAGGGGGAGCTCGAGCGCCTCGAGCCGCTCCGCCACGACCGACAGGGCGGCGCCGGCGTGCTCGAGGCGCCCCCTGACGAGGAGGGCCGGTGCGGTCGCGGCGGCGTGGTGGCGGGCCCACAGCCCGGGAGAGCAGATCACGTTCACCACGCCGGTCTCGTCCTCGAGGTTGACGAAGACCGTGCCCCCCGCCGTCGCCGGGCGCTGCCGGTGCGTCACGACGCCCGCCACCGTCACCTTGGCCAGGTCGCAGCCGGCGAGGTCGGCGGCGCGCAGGACGCCGAGGGCGGCGAGCCGGGGGCGGCACAGCTCCATCGGGTGGCCCTCCGGGCTGACCCCGGTCGCCCACAGGTCGGCGGCGAGCTCCTCGGCGGGGGTCATCGCCGGGAGGTCGGGGGCGCGCACCCCGGGGAGCATCCCGGGCAGGCGATCGGCGCGGGCGCCGGCGAGGGCGCCGGCCGCCCACAGGGCGGCACGACGGGAGGCTGGCCCGTCGCCCTCCTCGGCCACCGGGAGGCTGGCGAGCGCCCCCGCGCCCGCCAGCGCCTCGAGCTGGGGGCGCTCCAGCCCGGCGCGTCGGGCCAGGTCCTCGACGCTCGCGTAGGGGGCACCGGCCACGAGCCGAGCGGCGAGGCCGGGGCCGATCGTGCGGATCGCCCCGAGCCCGAGGCGCACAGCCGTCTCCCCCGTGGCCGGGTCCACCTCGAGCGTCGCCTCCGCGCCGCTCGCGTTGACGTCGGGGCGGAGCACGACGACCCCGTGGCGCCGGGCGTCGGCCACCAGGCTCTGGGGCGACCAGAACCCCATCGGCTGGGAGTTCACCAGCGCGGCGAGGAAGGCGGCCGGGTAGTGGAGCTTGAACCACGCCGAGGCGTAGACGAGGTAGGCGAAGGAGACGGCGTGGGACTCGGGGAAGCCGAAGTTCGCGAAGGCCGCGAGCTGCTCGTAGACGGCGTCCGCGACCTCCCCGCCCACCCCGCGCGCCGCCATGCCCGCGTACAGCCGGTCACGCAGGCGCTCCATGCGCTGGGCGGAGCGGCGCGAGCCCATCGCCTGGCGGAGCTGGTCGGCCTCCTCGGCGCTGAAGCCGGCCACGTCGATGGCGATCTGCATCAGCTGCTCCTGGAACAGCGGCACGCCGAGGGTCTTCTCGAGCGCCGGCTTGAGCAGGGGGTGGAGGTAGGTGACCGGCTCCTCGCCGCTGCGACGGCGCAGGTAGGGGTGGACCGAACCGCCCTGGATCGGCCCCGGCCGGATGAGCGCCACCTCGACGACGAGGTCGTAGAAGCAGCGCGGACGCAGGCGCGGCAGCGTGGCCATCTGCGCCCGGCTCTCCACCTGGAACACGCCCATCGAGTCGGCCGCGGCGAGCATGTCGTAGACGGCGTCCTCCTGGGGGATCGTCGCCAGGTCCACCTCGACGCCGTGGTGTCCCGCCACGAGGTCGACCATCCGGTGGAGCGCCTCGAGCATCCCGAGGCCGAGGAGGTCGAACTTCACGAGCCCGGCCGCCGCGCAGTCGTCCTTGTCCCACTGCAGGACGGTGCGGCCCTCTCGGCGCGCCCACTCCACCGGGCAGACGGAGATCACCGGGCGATCGCAGATCACCATCCCTCCGGGGTGGATGCCGAGGTGGCGCGGGAGGCCCTCGAGCTCGGCCGCGAGGCGCAGGACGGCGGGCGGGATCCCGAGCTCGTCGGCGTCCTCGCCCGAGGCGGCGGGGACCCGGGCGAGGAAGCGGGCGCCGACCCGGCGCGACCAGGCGTCGAGGGTCCCCGGCGGGTAGCCGAGGGCCCGCCCGGCGTCGCGCACCGCGGCGCGCGGGCGGTAGGTGACGACGTTCGCCACCTGGGCGGCGTGCTCGCGCCCGTAGCGGTCGTAGACGTAGGCGATCACCTCGTCCCGCCGGCCGGACTCGATGTCGAGGTCGATGTCGGGGGGGCCGTCGCGCGCCGGGGAGAGGAAGCGTTCGAAGAGCAGGCCGAGCGCCACGGCGTCCGCCTTCGTGATCCCGAGGGCGTAGCAGACCGCCGAGTTCGCCGCCGAGCCGCGGCCTTGGCAGAAGATGTTCGAGCGGGCGCAGAACTCGACGATGTCCCAGACGACGAGGAAGTACCCGGGGAAGCCGAGCGCCTCGATGATCTCGAGCTCTCGGTCGATCTGCGCCCACGCCCCCGCGACGCGCTCGCGGCCGCGCTCGCCGTAGCGGCGACGGGCCCCCTCGTAGGCGAGGCGGCGGAGCAGACCCGCCTCGTCCTCCCCCGCTCCGACGGGGAAGGGCGGCAGGCCGGGCGCGACGAGACGGAGGTCGAAGGCGCAGGACCGGGCGAGCTCGACCGACTGCTCGAGGGCGCCGGGGTAGCGGCGGAAGCGGCGCGCCTGCTCGGCGCCCGAGCGCAGCGAGGCGCCGGCCCAGGGCGGGAGCCAGCCCTCCACCTCCTCCAGGCTCGAGCGGGAGCGGATCGCCGCCAGGGCGCTCGCCAGCTGGTAGCGCCGAGGCGACGCGTAGTGCGCGTTCGTCGTGGCGACGAAGCCCACCCCCGCTCGCGCCGCCAAGGTGGCGAGGGCATCGTTGCGCGCCCCGTCGAGGGGCGTGCCGTGGTCGGTCAGCTCGACGAAGACGTGGTCGCGGCCGAAGGCCTCGACGAGGCGGGCGAGCTCCCGGGCGGCCGCGGCCGGGCCGTGCCGGTCGAGCGCCTGGCGCACCGCCCCCCGGCGACACCCGGTGAGCACGGCCCAGTGGCCACCGGCGCGATCGGCGAGCTCCGACAGGCGGAAGCGGGGGCGCCCCTTCTCGCCGCCGGCGAGCTGGCCCCGGGCGATCGCGCTCGCCAGCCCGGCGTAGCCGTCCGGGCCGCGGGCGAGCACGACGAGGTGACTGGCGTCGGGGTCGATCGCCCCGGCACGCGCCCCCGGGCGCTCGGCGTCTCCTGGCGGGAGGCTGAGCTCCGCCCCGAAGACCGTCGGCAAGCCGGCGGCGCGCGCCGCCTCGGCGAAGCGCACGACCCCGTAGCAGCCGTTGTGGTCGGTGAGGGCGAGCGCCTCCAAGCCGAGCCTGGCCGCCTCCTCGACGAGCTCCTCGGGGCTCGAGGCGCCGTCGAGGAAGCTGAAGCTCGAGTGGCAGTGGAGCTCAGCGTACGGCACGGCGGCTCGCCGGGCGGCCGGGGCCGGGCGAGGCCGCTCGTGCGGCGGCGAGGCCGGGGCACCGCTGCGGGGGCCGAGTCGGCCCGAGAGACGCCGCTCGAGCTCCGACCAGGGGACGACGGGGTTGAACGTGCCGATCGCCCCTCCCTCAGTCGTAGCTGCCCTCGACCCACCAACGCCCGCCCTCGAGCGCGAGGAGGTGGGCCTCGCCGCCTGGCAGGAGGACCTGGAGGCGGGCGCGGCGCCGGCGCGCGGCCGCGTCCCACCACCGCTCGTCGACCGGCCAGGGCCCCGCCCAGGCGAGGACCGGCGCCGGGTGCCGGCCTGCTGCCGACAGCGTCGCCGGCGGGGCGCTCAGCTGCCCCCTGCCGTCGACGCGCACCGCCTCCCCCCTCGAGTCGAGCAGCTCGACAGCTGGCGGGACGAGCGGCACCACGGCCGGACTGAGGGGCGGGACCTGGCCGGGCCAGGGCGCGTCGAGGCCCGCGTCGCTCGGCAGGGGATCCCCGGCCGGGACGAGGCGGGCACGCTCGCCGGGACCACGCCCCCCGACGAGGACCGGGCGGAGGACCTCCTCGGGCCCGAGCAGGCGCTGGACACGCGCCACGACCCGGGCGACCTGCTCCTCGCAGGCAGCGGGGCGCCCGAGGAGCCCGAGCTGGCGCCCCTGCGCAGGGCCCAGCTCGACAGGGGTGAGGCGCACGGCGGCCACCCCGCCTCGTCCCTCCCCCTGCGCTGCGCCGGGGGCCGTCGCCAGGGCCTCGAGCTGCCAGCGGAGCCGCTCCGCGACGAGCGCAGCGCTCCAGGCTCCCTCGCTCGCCCAGCGCCGGGCGACGGGTCGACGCCCCGCGACCCTCACCTCGAGCTCGAGGAGGGTGCAGGAGAGCCCGGCCGCGGCGAGCCGGCCGCAGAAGCCCTCGGCGAGCGCGCGCGCCGCGAAGCCGAGGGCGTCGAGCGACTCGAGCGGCGGGTCGAACTCGCGCCCGACCGCGAGCTCGCGAGGAGGGTGGGCGACGGCGAGGGGGCCCTCCTCCCGCCCCGAGGCCAGCCGGTGGGCACGCGCGCCCGCCGCGCCGAAGCGCGCCGCCACCACCGCCTCGTCGAGGGCCGCGAGGCGCCCGAGCGTCGTGATCCCCAGGCGGCGGAGCACGTCAGCGAGCTCGGGGACGCCGAGCGCCTCGATCGGGAAGGGGGCGAGGAAGGCAGCGGTGCCCCCCGGCTGGACGACGGCACCGCGGCTGGCCGCCAGGGTGGCCGCGAACGGGCCGTCGGCGACTCCGACGTGGAGCGGGGCGCCCGGGACCGGCAGCACGGAGGCGACGGCCGCGGCGACCGCCTCGGCGAGGGAGGCCTCGCCGCCGAAGTAGCGCGCCGGCCCGCGCGTGGCGATCCCCATCCAGCCCGGCTCGCCGACGGCCACGAGGGCGCCGAAGGCCTCGAGCGCCGCGACGAGCGGCTCGAAGGCCCGTGCCTCCTGGCCCAGGTCGCGAGGGAGGACGACGAGCTCGGGGCAGCACGACTGCGCCTGCCGGCGGCGCTGGCCGGGGCGCACCCCGGCGCGGCGCGCGGCAGGCGAGGCGGCGACGACGTGCTGGCCCGCCACGACGGCAGTCGGCTCGAGCGGCGGACGCCCGGTGGCGGTCACCGGCCAGTCCGGGCAGGAGACGACGAGGGTCCGCACGCCGTGCTCAGCCGAGGGCGCGCCGGCGCTCGGGCAGGCCGGCGGCGAGCTCCAGGCGGAGCCCGGGGAGCCAGAGCAGCGCCGAGCGCTCCGGGGGGGTGGCGCGCCGCAGGCGAGCGGTCAGCGCGAGGCGCCTCGCCGTGACCCGGCCGCTCCCCCGCCGCAGGCCGACGACGTCACCGCCGGTCACGGTGAGGCGAACCTCGGCGGGCTCCGGCCACGGGCCGGAGGCAGGGGCGGCGGCCGAGCCGCTGAGCGCGAGGAGCACGGAGCGGCGCTCCCGGGCCCGGGCCGCGAGCCGGCGCGCCTCGGAGCGGGTGCAGCCGGGGGGGACCGCGGCGAGGACGGCGTCGAAGCCGGCCAGCAGCTCGGCGGTCACCGCAGCGAAGCGGCGGCCCGGCCGCGGCACGAGGTAGAGATGGCCGAGGTCGAGCCCGAGCTCGGCCGTGGCCGCGATCCCGAGGTCGCCGAGGCCGACGATCCCGCACCACAGGCCCGAGGCGCTCGCCTCGGCGAGGAGGAGGAGGGCGAGCGAGGTCACCCCCGGCGCCCCCCCGCCGTCGAGGGACACCGTGCTCCCTCGGCGGAGCCCGGGCGCACCGAGCAGGCCGGTGAGCGCCGGGGCGACCGGGAGGTGCTCCTCGCCGGCGAGGACCGGACTGCGGAGGCGCCCGGCGAGCCCGGCGAGGAGCGCGTCCTCGCGGGTGCTGCTGCCGTCCGAGCGAGGAGAACCGCCCACGGGCGAACCATATCGAACGTATGTTCGTAGCGCTAGCGCCCCGCCGGGCCGGCACGGCCGGCCGCCTGCCCCTGGCGCCCGAGCCCGCGCTCGCGCGCCGCGCCCCGGCGCGCACCTGACACGAAAACCCTGTCATCGGGACGCGCGAGGTCAAGGGGTGCGGGGCGGAGCCCCGCTCGGGACGAAGTCCCGCTGTTCAGTCCTGGGGACAGCTCAGGCGGCTTCGGCTGGCTCGATCGTGACGCGAAAGCCGAGG